>DURG01000084.1 GCA_012837465.1 Propionibacterium sp.
CGCGGAGCCGGAAGGAGCCAATGATGGCGGAGCAGAAATGGCGGAAGGCACTTCCCGCACTTGCCGCAGCGGGCGCGCTGCTGCTGGGCGGGTGCCTGCAGGATCCGAACGCCGGGTCCAACACCGTCGGCGGATTCGGATTGGGCGAGCCGGAGCAGGGCGACGGCGTGGTCACCATCATGGGCGCGTTCGGCGGTGACGAGGAGGCGCTCTTCAACGAGTCTCTCCAACCGTTCATCGAAGAGAGCGGCATTCAGGTCAACTACGTCTCGGACCAGGACTTCACCAACACCATCCAGGTGCGGGTCACCGCCGGTGACCTCCCGGACATCGGGCTGTTCCCGCAGCCGGGCGGCATCATGAACATGGCCGCGGGCGGCCACGTCTACCCCATCGACGAGTTCCTCGACTACGACGCGCTCAACGCCACGCTCGTGCCGGGCTTTCTGGATTCAGCCCGCTACAAGGGCCGCGTCTACGCGGTGCCCATGCGCATGGCCGTCAAGTCCATCGTCTGGTACCCGAAGAAGGCCTTCGAGGCCAACGGCTGGAACACCGCCCCGGCCACGCTGCAGGAGCTCGACGAGCTCACCGAGCAGATCAAGGCCGAGACCGGCGCCACCCCGTGGTGCATCGCCTGGGGTTCGGACCAGGCCACCGGCTGGGTGGGCACGGACTGGATCGAGGAATACGTGCTGCGGCTGTGGGGCCCGCAGGTCTACGACGACTGGATCTACGGGCGGATGCCGTTCAACGACGAGAAGATCGTCGCCGCGTTCGAGGCCTACGGTGAGCTCGCCACGCCCGAGAACGTGCTGGGCGGCAACGACGGCGTCATCAATACCCCGTTCAGCGACGCGATGAACTCGGCGTTCAGCGAGCCGCCCGGCTGCTACCTGATGCGCCAGGGCAACTTCGCCATCGGCTTCTTCCCCGACGACATCGCGGCCAACCTGGATGAGGAGATCGGCATCTTCTCCTTCCCGCGTGACGCGGAGGGCTACGACGGCCAGCCGATGCTGGGCGGCGGCGACCTCGCCGCGGCGTTCAGCTACGACGCCGACACCATCGCGGTGATGGAGTTCCTCAGCTCCGACGAGTTCGGCGGCCCGTGGGCGCAGGGTGGCGGCTGGCTCAGCCCGCACACCACCTTCGACGGCTCGCAGTACCCCGACGACATCACCCGCCAGCTCGCCCAACTCGCCGTCGAATCCGACGTGTTCCGCTTCGACGGCTCCGACGTGATGCCGCGCGAGGTGGGCTCGGGCAGCTTCTGGACCGAGATGGTCGCCTTCCAGTCCGGCAAGTCCGCCCAGGCCACCGTCGACGCCATCCAGGCCACGTGGCCCGAGGCGGAGGAAGCGGAAGAGGAGGAGTGATGACCACCGCCTCAGCCACCCCGCCTCCGGTGAGCGGGGTGCCCAAGAGCCCTGATCCGGCGGGCCCACCGCCGGAGGCAAGGACGGGGCTCGAACCCCTCAAGGTGATCGGCGGCGCGCTCGGCGCGGCCTTCACCGTGTGGTTCATGGGCAACCTGTTCCTCGCGTTCGCCTACTACCCGCAGTGGTTCTTCAACAGCAAACTCCTCATGGCCATCCTCGCCCTGGTGGTGGGGGTGGGCGGCGCCGCCGTGTTCTTCTGGTTCGTCAACATGGCCATCGAGGGGTTGCCCCGCAAGCTCGAGCACGGCCTGATGCCGTATGCGTTCCTGCTGCCGGGCTTCTCCCTGATCGGCCTCATGCTGCTGTACCCCACGATCCAGACGATCAACTACTCGTTCGCCAACCGCAACAGCACGGCCTACATGGAGCCCATCTGGGCCAACTACGCCTACCTCTTCAACTCCTCGGCGTTCTGGTCCGCGATCTTCAACAACGTGTTGTGGATCGTGATCGTCCCCGCGGTGACGGTGGCGCTGGGCGTCATCGTCGCGGTGCTGGCCGACAAGCTGTCAGCTGCCGGCGAGAAGTGGTCCAAGAGCTTCATCTTCCTGCCGATGGCCATCTCGTTCGTGGCCGCCTCGGCAATCTGGTCCACCACCGTCTACGGCTACCAGCCCCCCGGCCAGCCACAGACGGCGGTGCTCAACGCCATCCGCGCGTCGCTCGGGCAGGAGCCGCTGGCCTGGCTGTCCATCGACACCGGCCGGTTGAACTCGCTGCTGCTGATGGTGATCCTGATCTGGCTGCAGGTCGGCTTCGCCATGGTGCTGCTGTCGTCGGCCATCAAGGGCGTGCCGGAGGACACCCTGGAGGCCGCCCGGATCGACGGCGCCTCCGAGGTGAAGATCTTCTTCCAGGTGATCATCCCCCAGATCAAGGGCACGATCATCACCGTGTTCATCACCGTGTTGATCCTGGTGATGAAGGTCTTCGACATCATCTACGTGCTCACCAACGGACGCAACAACACCGACGTGATCGCCAACATGTTCTTCCGCGAGATGTTCACCAACCTCCAGGCCGGGCGGGCCACCGCCATCGTCGTGGTGCTGCTGGTGGCGATCCTTCCCGTCCTCATCTACCAGGTGCGGATGTTCAGGCAGCAGGAGGCAATGCGATGAGCGCCAAGCGAATGAAGGACGGGCGCTACCGCAGCCCCTTCTCGATGGTGGTCATGTTCCTGCTCGCAGTGCTGTGGTTCATGCCGACGCTCGGCCTGCTCATCACCAGCCTCCAGACGCGCGACTCCGCGCTGCGCGGCGGCTGGTGGGAGGCGATCTACAAGCCCTTCGAGCGGAGTTGGACGTTCCAGAACTACGTGCGCGTCTTCGAGATGCAGGACATGGGCAACGCGTTCCTCAACGGCATCGCGGTGGCGGTGCCCGCCACGATCATCCCGATCATGTTCGCCGCCTTCGCGGCGTATGCGTTCACCTTCATGAAGTTCCCGTTCAAGGACGTGCTGTTCATCATCATCGTCGCGGTGATGGTGGTGCCCATCCAGGTGGCGTTCCAGCCGCTGCTGAACCTCATGGGCCCCAACGGGCTGGGCATCTCCGGGCAGTACCTGGCGGTGTGGATCCTGCACACCGGCTTCGGCATGCCGCTGTGCATCTACACCCTGCGCAACTACATGTCGTCGCTGCCCTACAGCGTGGTCGAATCGGCCCGCATCGACGGCTGCTCGAACTTCCAGATCTTCTGGAAGCTCATCGCACCGATGTCGACGCCGGCCATCGCGGCCTTCGCCACGCTGCAGTTCCTGTGGGTCTGGAACGACCTGCTGATTGCCAAGTTGTTCCTGTCGAACGACAACACGACGGTGATCGTCAAGGTCCAGCAGTTGCTGGGCACCCAGGGTCAGGGCGCGGAACTCCTCACGGCGGGCGCCTTCATCTCGATGGTGCTGCCGATGATCGTGTTCTTCACGCTCCAGAACTTCCTGGTGCGCGGCATGACCGCCGGCGCGGTCAAGGGCTGACGGACACGAGGGCTGACGGACAGGGGAAGGGGGCGGAGCCGGTTGGCTCCGCCCCCTTCCCCTGTCCGGGATTCGCCTCGTCAGAGGGCCGGCGGCCGCTCGCCCTGTGCCTCGTCGAACTCGCGGTCCGCGCGATCCGCGGCCTCCTGCGAGCGCTGCACGAGCACCCGGAAGCCGATGATGGCCAGGATGAAGAAGCCACCCAGCGGGACGGCCCACCACCAGCCCCAGCCGATGTTGTCCTGCGTGATGGCGATGGCCACCGTGCCGATCATGAACACGGTGATCAGCGCGACCAGCGCGACG
>DURG01000085.1 GCA_012837465.1 Propionibacterium sp.
CCGCCCCTATCGAGCGATCAGGGATGGGTCAGCGGATCTCGCCGAAATCCATCTCGTCGAGCGGCACGGCCGGGCCGACCACGTCGGAGCCGAACGCGTAGTCGTACGGGTCGTAGCTCATCGTGTAGGCGCTGGCGCGGGCCTCTTCGGTGGGCTCCACCCGGATGTTGCGGTAACGGTCGAGGCCGGTACCCGCCGGGATCAGCTTGCCGAGGATGACGTTCTCCTTCAGGCCCATGAGCGAATCGCTCTTGCCCTGGATCGCGGCATCCGTGAGCACCTTGGTCGTCTCCTGGAAGGAGGCGGCCGACAGCCAGGACTCGGTCGCGAGCGACGCCTTGGTGATGCCCATCAGCACCGGACGACCCTCGGCGGGCTTGCCGCCCTCGGACAGCGCCTTGCGGTTGGCTGCCTCGTACGTGGGACGGTCCACGAGCTCGCCCGGCATCATCGTCGTGTCACCGGAATCGATGACCGTAACGCGACGCAGCATCTGCCGGATGATGATCTCGATGTGCTTGTCGTGGATGGGAGCGCCCTGCGTGCGGTACACGCGCTGGACCTCTTCCACGAGGTGCTCCTGCACCTTGCGGAGGCCGCGCACGCGCAGCACGTCCTGCGGATCCACCTGGCCGGCGGTCAGCTGCTGGCCGATGGCCACACGGACGCCGTCCTGGATGTGGATGCGCTGTCCGCTGCCGTCCTCGAACTCCAGGCGGGTACGACGGGCGACCGGGTACTCCAGGTCCTCGCCACCATCGTCGCGCACGATGATGATCTTGCGCGAGCGGTCCCCGTCCTCGATGCGCACGACGCCATCGGCCTCGGCGATCGGGGCCTTGCCCTTGGGCTGGCGGGCCTCGAAGAGCTCGGTGACGCGGGGCAGACCCTGCGTGATGTCGTCGCCGGCCACACCACCGGTGTGGAAGGTACGCATCGTGAGCTGGGTGCCGGGCTCACCGATCGACTGGGCGGCGACGATGCCGACTGCCTCGCCGACGTCGACGAGCTTGCCGGAGGCCAGCGAGCGGCCGTAGCACATGGCGCAGGTGCCGACGGAGGACTCACAGGTGAGCACCGAGCGGACCTTGACCTGCGTGACGCCGGCGTCGATCAGCTTGCGGATCTCAGCATCGCCCAGGTCGGCGCCCGCCTCGACGAGGACGGTGCCGTCCTTGTCGACGGCGTCGACGGCCAGCGAGCGGGCGTAGACGGCGGTCTCGACGTCGATCGAGGTCTCGACCGTGGCGTCCTTCGCGAACGGCTCGGCCGGCACGTCGACCGGACGACCGGTCTCATCCGTGCCGGGGGTGCTCCACTTCGCGATGACCTTGTTCAGGCCGCGCTCGGTGCCACAGTCCTCCTCGCGGATGATGACGTCCTGCGACACGTCGACGAGTCGACGGGTCAGGTAGCCGGAATCAGCGGTACGCAGGGCCGTGTCGGCCTGGCCCTTACGGCCACCGTGCGTCGAGATGAAGTACTCGAGGACGGACAGGCCTTCGCGGAAGTTCGACTTGATCGGACGCGCGATGATCTCGCCCTTCGGGTTGGCCACGAGGCCTCGCATGGCGGCGATCTGGCGCATCTGCGTCATGTTTCCTCGCGCACCGGAGTCCACCATCATGAAGATGGGGTTGTCGGTGGTGAAGTTCGCCTTCATGGCCTCGGTCAGCTCCGTGGTGGCGTCACCCCAGATGCCGATGAGCTCCGAACGACGCTCGTCCTCGGTCAACTGACCGCGGTCGTACAGCGTGTCGATCTTGGTCGCGCGACGCTCGTACACGTCGAGGATCTCGGCCTTCTGCGGCGGGGTCTGCACGTCGGAGATCGACACGGTCACGCCGGAGCGCGACGCCCACTTGAAGCCCATGTCCTTGAGGTTGTCGAGCGCGGCCGCGACCTGGACCTTCGGGTAGCTCTCCGCCAGTTCGTTGATGATCTGGCCGAGGACGCGCTTGCCGACGATGGTGTTGACGAAGGGGAAGTCCTCCGGCAGCGCCTCGTTGAACAGCGCGCGACCCAAGGTCGTGTTGACCAGCAGCGAGCCGTCGGCGCGGGGCTCGACGCCCTCGACCTGCACGTCGCGCAGCAGGATGCGGCACGGCGAGGCGATGTCGAGCTCGCCACGGTCGAAGGCCATGACGGCCTCGGCCAGCGACGAGAACGAGCGGCCCTCACCCTTGCCGGCCCGTTCCTGCGTGAGGAAGTAGTGGCCGATGATCATGTCCTGCGTGGGCATGGTCACGGGGCGGCCATCCGCCGGCTTGAGGATGTTGTTGGTCGACAGCATCAGCACGCGGGCCTCAGCCTGGGCCTCAGCCGACAGCGGGAGGTGCACAGCCATCTGGTCACCGTCGAAGTCGGCGTTGAACGCCGTGCAGACGAGCGGGTGGATCTGGATGGCCTTGCCCTCGATGAGCTGCGGCTCGAAGGCCTGGATGCCGAGGCGGTGCAGCGTTGGTGCACGGTTCAGCAGCACCGGGTGTTCGGTGATGACCTCTTCGAGGACGTCCCACACGACGGGGCGCTGACGCTCCACCATCCGCTTGGCGGCCTTGATGTTCTGGGCGTGGTTCAGGTCGTCGAGGCGCTTCATCACGAACGGCTTGAACAGTTCCAGGGCCATGGCCTTGGGCAGGCCGCACTGGTGCAGCTTGAGCTGCGGGCCGACCACGATGACCGAACGGCCGGAGTAGTCGACGCGCTTGCCGAGGAGGTTCTGGCGGAAGCGGCCCTGCTTGCCCTTGAGCATGTCGGAGATCGACTTCAGGGGGCGGTTGCCGGGGCCCGTGACGGGGCGGCCGCGACGGCCGTTGTCGAACAGGGAGTCCACGGCCTCCTGCAGCATCCGCTTCTCGTTGTTGACGATGATCTCGGGCGCGCCGAGGTCGATCAGGCGCTTGAGGCGGTTGTTGCGGTTGATGACGCGACGG
>DURG01000086.1 GCA_012837465.1 Propionibacterium sp.
GAGAGATCGGCGAACTGCTCGGCGTAAAGGAATCCACCCTGCGCAACTGGATCCGAAAACAGGAAAAGCAGGAACAAGCACCCCAGCCCGGCCCCTGTCCTACGAGCAGCTCCAGGCTGCCTACGAGGAGCAGGCCAAGGAAGTCGCCAAACTGCGACGAGCCAATGAGATCCTCAAGACGGCGTCAGCTTTTTTCGCCCAAGCGGAGCTCGACCGCAAACTTCGGTAGTCGTGGATTTCATCCGCACCTACCGGAACCGCTGAGGGGCCGAGCCAATCTGCGAAACCTTGACTGCCCACGGCATCGCGATTGCCCCGAGCACCTTCTACGCCCACCAGTCCCGCGGCTTCGGCCCCACCGGAGCCGAACTCGACGAAGCGTACGCCGCCCACCGCATCTACCGACTGTGGGAGGAAAACCGCAAGGTCTATGGCCGGCGCAAGCTCTGGAAAGCAGCCATCCGTGACGGCATGCTTATTGGTCGTGACCAGGTGGAACGGCTGATGAAGATCACCGGCATCCGCGGTGTGTCCCGCGGGATGCACCGCAAGAAGACGACCGTGGCCAATCCTGCGCACCGCCGGCACCCGGACCGAATAGGCCGTCGGTGGAGGTATCCGTCGCATCCGGATCAGTGGTGGATCGCGGACTTCACCTACGCTTGGACGCGGGAGGGATTCTGCTACGTCGCCTTCATCGTCGACGCCTACTCGCGGCAGGTCCTCGGCTGGGTCGTCACCACGGTGATGGACACCAGGATGGTGCTCATGGCCCTGGAACACGCGTTGTTCAGCCGCAAACGCACCCGCATGGATTTCACCGCCACCGGCATCGTCCATCACTCGGACGCCGGGGCGCAATACACCTCGCTGGCGTTCACCGACGCGCTGGCAGACGCCGGACTCCAGGGCTCGATCGGCTCGGTCGGTGATGCTCTGGACAACGCGATGATGGAGTCGACGATCGGGCTGTACGAGACTGAGCTCATCGACGTCGATCCCGCACGCACATGGAGGGATGCCCGGGGGTGTCCCCCTTTGAGTGGACACGCGGGATTGATCAAGCAGCAGGCGCCACGGTAACAGCCGAGGCCATGTCTTCGAAAGCCCTCGGCGACAGGTAACTGATCCCGGAGTGCCGCCGACGGGTGTTGTATCTCGTGATCCACCGGAACACCTCCCGCCGACACTGAACCGGCGACGCCCAGCCACCAGAACCTTGCAGCGTCTCCCGCTTCAGCGAAGCGTTGAAAGACTCCGCCATCGCATTATCCGCACTCGACCCAATCCGCCCCATCGACTGGCGGATCCCCAGCCTCCGACAGGTGTCCTGAAACCCTGATGAGGTGTAGACGCTGCCGTGGTCGCTGTGAAAAATCGCTCCGTCCATCGAGCCCCTTGTCCGGGCCGCGTCCTCCATCGCGTCCTGAACGAGACTGGTGCGCATGTGGTCAGCGATGGAGTAGCCGACCAAGCGTCGGGAGTGCACGTCGATGACGGTGGCCAGGTACAGGAATTCTCCTTTCCCGCAGGGCAAGTAGGTGATGTCGCCGATATAGAGCTGATTGCAGTCCTCGGCAGTGAAGTCCCGGCCGACAAGGTCGTCGAAGACCCTCGCGCCCTGGTCCGGGATGGTGGTGCGTTTCTTCTTGCGCAGGTTCACCCCGACGATCTGGTGCTGGCGCATGAGCCGCTCGATGCGTTTGTGGTTGACCGGGTCTTTTGTGTGGTCGTTTATTTCAGCGGTCATACGGCGCACCCCGATCGTGGCGTCGAATTCTTCGTGGTAGTCCCGCATCTGGGCCACCAGCGTCTCATCGGCGTTTCGGCGCTGCCTGCGGACAGGCTCACCGTCCCGCCACTTGTAGAAGCTTGAGCGGTTCAGATTAAGGACGTGGCACAACCGCTTCACCGAGTAGGTGGTGGCGTAGTCGTCAACGAACTGGAAGCGGATCACCAGGTCGTCTCTCCCGCGAAATACTTCGCGGCCTTGCGCAGGATATCGCGTTCGGTCGAGAGCTTCTGGGTCTCCGAGCGCAGGTGCTGGACTTCTTTGCGCAGGCGCAGCAGCTCCTCGGCGGGGTCCTCGGCGGTGCGACTCGGCTGGACGCCACGGGCCTTGCGGGCAGCGTAGACCCAGTTTTTCAGCGTCGCCCGACTGATCCCGAGATCGGTGGCGATCATCGAGAACGAGGCGCCTGTGGTGTCCTCGTAGAGTCGGACCGCGTCGGCTTTGAACTCATCGGTGTAGGTGTTCTTCGGCATGGTGGTTTCTCGCATTCTCCGGCCCATTCTGGGCCAGGGTCAGCGTGTCCACCAAACAGGGGACGGCCCCCTCGTGCTCCACGCCCAGGCCGATCCGGCAACCGCCCACGGCGCGGTCACCCGCATCGCCAATGAGCTCGGCCTCAGCAAAGAATCCCTCCGCGTCTGGGTCCGCAACCACAAACAATCCGGCGCCGACAGCCCCGCTGAATCCCTCGACCTGGAAGCAGAAAACCGCAGACTACGAGTCGAAC
>DURG01000087.1 GCA_012837465.1 Propionibacterium sp.
CGGCGCGTCGGCCCCGCCAGGCGGTACTGCCACAGACCGTTCAGGCACTGCCAATGAGGGCGCACCATCTGGGGGCGCGGGTACTCCGGCAGCGGGATGTCCGCGCGGGTCTCGCCAGCCCAGGGCGTGGTGAGGTACATGGACCGGTCAGACGACCCGGCGCATCCAGCCGTGCTCGTCCTCGGCGCGGCCGTACTGGATGTCGACGAGGTGCTGGCGGATCTCGCGGGTCTTGCGGCCCGGCGTGCCGTCGCCCACCTGCTGCTTGCCGCGATCCGGCGAGTTGAAGCCCGTGATGGGGGTGACGACCGCGGCGGTCCCACAGGCGAAGACCTCGGTGATCGCCCCGTCGTCGACGCCGTCGAGGACCTCGTCGATGGAGATCTGGCGCTCCACCGGCTTGAGGTCGTGGTCCGAGGCGAGGCGGAGGATCGACTCGCGGGTGACGCCGGCCAGGATGGTGCCGAGTTCCGGGGTGAGCAGCTCACCGTCGGCGGTGATGAACATGATGTTCATCGTGCCGCACTCCTCGACCCACTTGCGCTCCGCGCCGTCGAGCCAGAGCACCTGGCCGCAGTCGTTGGCGTAGGCCTCGTCGGTGGCCACCAGGCTGGCGGCATAGTTGCCGCCACACTTGACCGAACCGGTTCCACCCTGCACGGAGCGCGCGTAGTTCGGGGTGATCCACAGCTTGACGGGCTCCGAGTAGTAGGGGCCGGCCGGGGTGGCGATGACGGCGTAGCGGTAAGTGTTGGCCTCGCGGACGCCGAGGTACGGCTCAGAGGCGATCATGAACGGGCGGATGTAGAGGCTCTGCTCGTTCTCGGAGCTCGGCACCCAGCTGTGCTCGAGCTTGACGAGTTCCTCGATCGACGCGAGGAACACGTCCTCGGGCAGGGGCGCCATGCCCATGCGGCGCGCGGAGTTCACGAAACGGGCGGCGTTGCGCTCGGGGCGGAACAGCCAGATGGAGTTGTCGTCGTGGCGGTAGGCCTTCAGCCCCTCGAAGATCTCCTGGCCGTAGTGGAGGACGGCGGAGGCAGGGTGCAGCGCCCACTCCGTCATCGGGACGATCCGGGGCTCCTGCCAGCCGTCACCCGCGATGAAGTCGACCACTGCCATGTGGTCGACGTAGTAGCGGCCGAACCCTGGGTCTGCGAGCGCGGCCTGGCGGGCGGCGTCGGCGGTGGGGGTCGTGGTGCGGTTGATGGAGAACTGGGCCATGCGCTCGATGTTATCCCGACGTGACCCGACGCGAACGGGGGTCCATCGCATTGCGGCCACCCGTGGACACGTCGGCCGAGTGTGTCCCTTGGGGTGTGTCCGCCCTCGACGACGCCCCCTACGGTGGCGGGGAGGCCCCCGGTCAGGAGGAAGAATGGCCAAGAACGAGATCGAGCAGCCAGTCGACGTCAACCAGGACGCCCCGCACCAGGAGGACCCGCGGAAGCCGGACAACCCCACCGACATCAAGCCACCCAACTGGCGGTTCGTGCTCAAGAACGCAATGCGCGAGTTCATCGACGACCAGATGCTCGACGCCGCGGCCGGGCTCACGTACTACACCGTGTTGTCGATCTTCCCCGCCGTCATCGCGCTGGTGTCGATCCTCAGCCTGCTGGGCCAGGGCGGCGACGTCATCCGCACGCTCATCGAGGATCTCCAGGAGCGTGGCGCGATCCCCGTCGACGCCTTCAGGGTGATCGAGCCGGTCATGGAGTCGCTGCTCGAGACCCCGGCCCCCGGGCTGGGCCTCATCCTCGGCATCGTGGTGGCGCTGTGGACGGCGTCGAACTACGTCAAGGCCTTCGGCCGGGCGATGAACCGCATCTACGAGGTGCCCGAAGGTCGCGGCCTGGTCAAGCTCAACCTCTCGCAGTACGGGCTGACCACCATGGTGCTGGTTCTGGTCGCCATGTCGCTGGTGCTGGTCACCGTCAGCGGCCCATTGGCACGCTCCGTGGGCGACCTCATCGGCCTGGGCGACACCGCCGTGACCGTCTTCGAGATCGCCAAGTGGCCGCTGCTGGTGGGCATCGTGGTCGTCATCGTGGCCCTGCTCTACTGGGGCACCCCCAACGTGCGCCAGCCCAAGTTCCGCTGGCTCAGCATCGGCGCGGTCGTCGCCATCATCGGCGCGGCGATCGCATCGGTGGGCTTCGGCTTCTACGTGTCCAACTTCGGCTCGTACGACGAGACTTACGGCACCCTCGCCGGCGTCATCATCTTCCTGTTCTGGATCAACATCATCAATCTCGTCCTGCTCTTCGGCGCGGAGATCGACGCGGAACTCGAACGCGGCCGGCAACTGCAGGGCGGGATCGAGGCCGAGGAGGAGATCCAACTCCCGCTGCGCGACGACAAGGCCGCCCTGAAGAAGGAGGAGAAAGATCGCAAGGCTTTCCAGGAGGCGCGCCAACTGCGTCTCACCCGGGGCGAATCGGCGCGTCGCGGCAAGGAGGAGTAGGGCCGCCGTCGGCCCATGTCCGCGGACCGGCTGACGCCGACCCCGTTGCTGGGTAACGTCTGGGCCATGACGAGCCTGGAGTTGCAGAACCTGTTGGCCATCGAGCACAGCGGCTGGCAAGCACTCACCGACGGGAGCGGCGCGGACTTCTACGAGGCGCTCATGGCCGAGGACGGGCTCATGGTGCTCGTCGGCGGCATGGTGCTCACCCGCGACGAGGTGATCGACTCCCTCAAGGAAGCCGAGCCGTGGGCCCGCTACGACATCACCGGCCCGCAGCTGATCCCGATCGACGAGCACTGCGCCACCCTGGTCTACCGCGCCAGCGCCCTGCGTCCCGGCGAGGACACCTTCCGCGCCATCATGGCCAGCACCTATCGGCTCGTGCGTGGCCAACTGCGCCTGATGCTCTACCAGCAGACGCACATCACGACGTGACACCGTTGCGCTGATCGCGACCACCGCGACGCCGTGATGGATAGGCTGGGCGCGTGAGCGCCGCCCAGATCGACGAGCATGCCTACGTCCTGCCACGAAGGCCCGGGTGGACCCCCTCCCTCATCCCCGCCGCGCTGATCTCGCTGTCCGCGTTCTTCCTGTTCGGCATGGAGATCCGCCCCCTGGGCTACCTCACGATGCTGGTGGGGCTCGGCCTGTGCGTGTGGCTCGACCGCGTGCTGCTGCGCGACCTCCTGCTCGTCGCCGTCGGGCTCATCATCGTCTCGACGATCTCCGTGCGCGCCGACGTCAGTTGGGGCAACGTGCTGCTGATGGGCACGGTGCTGACCATGGCGGTGGCGGTCCCGTACCTGATCAACCGGTTCGGCTACGGGGACCACACCATCCGCTTCCACTGGCTCGCCGGGAAGTGGTCGAGGTGGATGTGGGCCTACCTGTTGGCGGTGCCGGTCATCGGATGGGTCATCCTGCCGACGTACTTCGTGCGCTCCGGCGCCTACCGGAACTGGCCGCCGTTGGAGGATTGGACGGAGATCGCGCGGTTCTTCGTGGGCGTGAACTTCGTGGGGTCGTGGGACGAGTTCTTCTTCATCATCACGATCTTCGTGCTGCTGCGCCGGCACTTCTCGTTCTGGTTCGCCAACGGCCTGACCGCGGTGATCTTCGTGTCGTTCCTGTGGGAGCTGGGCTACCAGGAGTGGGGCCCGCTGCTGACGACGCCGTTCGCGATGCTCCAGGCCTACCTGTACTCGAAGACCAGGTCGCTGCTGTACGTGTTGATCGTGCACCTGCTGTTCGACGTGGTGGTGTTCCTGTCGATCGTGCACGTGCGCTACCCGCAGTTGGACATCTTCTTCTACCTCTGGTGACCCCTGGTCCCTGAGCGTGAGCGCCAGCGAACGACGAAGGGCCCCCGCAGCCCGGATCGCCGCCTCGACCCCCGTGGCCAAGGTGTTGCGTCACATGCGGGCGCCCTTCGACTGCCGGCCCGCTCAGGAACCGGTGAGCTCGCCCAGCAGCTCGTTGAGCAGTTCGGTCGAGGAGAGGTGCACCCAGATGCCGTCGCGCAGCTGCGCGGCGGTGGTGCCGGTGCGCATCGCGAGGGCCACCAAGTTGACGACCTCCTGGGAGTCGACCCCGTGGTAGGCGAAGCCGAGGACCTCGTCGGTGTCGGCGTCCACGACCACCTTGGCGATCCCCCGGGTCTCCCCCACCGTCTTCGGCCGCGGCATCATCGCCAGCTTCGCAACGGGCTTGGCCGCGGTCAGGACGTTGAGCCCCTTCTCGCGCGCCTCCTTCTCGGTGAGGCCCACGCTCGACAGTGGCGGCGTGACGAACGTCGTGGTCGGCACCGCGACCCTGTCCGCGCGGCTGCGCCCACCGTCGCCCAAGAGCTGCGAGGCGACGATGCGGTAGTCGTCGAGGGAGATGTAGGTGAACTGCGGGCCGCCGTTGCAGTCGCCGACGGCCCAGACGTTCTCGGCGCTGGTGCGCAGCTGGTCGTCGACGGCGATGAAGCCCTTGTCGTCGACCTCGATGCCCGCCTTCTCCAGCCCGGCGGGCACCGCGGGCACGCGGCCGGTGGCGAAGAGGACGGCGTCGGCGTCGAAGGTGCCGCCGGTGGTGACGACCGCCTTCTCCGTCACCTCCGTGACCTCGACGCCCTCGACGACCGTGACGCCGGAGTCGTTGAGTGCCGAGAGCACGGAGTCGCGCACGTCGTCGTCCTCGCGGCCGAGCACGGCGCTGCGGTTGAGGACGGTGACGTCGCTGCCGAACCCGGCGAACATGTGGGCGAACTCCAGCCCGACTGCGCCCGCGCCGACGATGACGAGCCTCGACGGCAGGGAGTCGACGTGCTGGATGGAGATGGAGGTGTGGACGTGCTGGAGGTCGCCTCCGGGGACGCCCGCGGGGCGGGGCGCGCTGCCGGTGTTGATGACGACGGCGGCGGCGGAGATCTCGACGCGCTCGTCCCCTCCGGTCACCGTGACCCGGCGCGGCCCGACGAACTCGGCCTCGCCCATGACGACGGTGACCTTGCCCTCGAGCATTTCGCGGTTGGCGGCGTTGAGTTTCTCGACGAGGGAGTCGCGGCACTGGAGGGCCTCGGCGAGGTACGTCTCGGGGTCGTCCTCGGGGCTGCGCTCGGCGGCTGAGTGGACGAGTGCCTTGGTGGGGATGCAGGCGACGTTGATGCAGGCGGACGAACACGGCTGCGACTCAGTTGTCGGCCTTGCGCTCCTCCCACGCCTTCTCCATCCGGGCGTACACCTCGTCGACCTTCTCGCGGAAGCGCTTCTCCACCTCGCGGCGGCGCACCTTCAGCGTCGGTGTCAGCAGGCCGTTGTCCATCGTGAACTCCTCGTCCAGGACGGTGGTCTCCTTCGGCCGTTCCTGCGATGGCAGCTTCGCGGTGAGCTCGTCGACGCGGCGCTTGAGCTCCTGCGCCAACTCGCTGGACTTCATCCAGTCCTTCGCGTCCCCGCTCCAGTTGAACTTCTGCGCCAACTCCTCGACGGCCGGCAGCGACGGCTTGACCAGCAGCGTCACGAACGGGCGGTTGTCGCCCAGCAGCACCGCGTGCTCGAACAGCGGATCCGCCAGGATGAGGCCCTCGATGGGCTGCGGGGCGACGTTCTTGCCGCCCTGCGTGACGATGATGTCCTTCAGCCTGTCGGTGATGATGAGGAAGTCGTCGGTGTCGACGTAGCCGACGTCGCCGGTGTGCAGCCAGCCGTCCTTGATGACCTCGTCGGTGGCGGCCTGATCGTTCCAGTAGCCCTGCATCACGTTGGGGCCCTTGTAGAGGATCTCGCCGAACTCGCCGATCTTGACCTCGGCCCCCACCAGCACCTTGCCTGCGGTGCCTTCCTTGAAGTCGTCGGGCGCGTTGAACGACACCAGCGGCGAGGCCTCCGTCAGCCCGTAGCCCACCTGCACCGGCATGCCCACCGAGGCGAAGAATTCCTCGATCTCCAGCCGCAGCGGCGCTCCGCCGCAGGCCAGGACGGTCTTGGGGCCGCCCATGGCGGCGCGCACGTTCTTGAGCACGAGCTTGTCGGCGATCTTCAGCTTCGCCTGCAGCGCGACGCCCGGCGTGCGGCCGGCGCGGTGCGCGTACTGGTTGTGACGGCCGACCTTCAGCGCCCAGGCGAAGATCGCACGCTTGATCGGCGACCCCGCGGCCTTGCGGTGTGCCGTCGTGTAGACCGTCTCGAAGAGCCTGGGCACCGAGACCATCATGGTGGGCTCGGCCAGCACCATCTGCTCGGCGACGGTGCGCGCGTTCTCCACGTAGGTGTTCATCGAGCCGTGCATGAGCACGACGTAGGTCCAGGCCCGCTCCAGCGCGTGGGAGAGCGGGAGGAAGGACAGCGAGTCGTCCTCTTCGGAGATGTCGAAGAACTCGTCGAGCGCGTCGGACTGGAGCACGAACGCCTTGTGCTGCAGCATGACGCCCTTGGGGTTGCCGGTGGTGCCGGAGGTGTAGATGATCGACGCTAGGTCGTCGCCGTCGGCCTCCGCGAACCGCTCTTCGACGGCGGGGGTGGGCTCGGCGAGGAAGTCGCCGTATGAGATCAGGTGCTCGGGCATCCCGTCGTAGGGCTTCAGAATGATGATGTGCTGGAGTTCCGGCAGGTGCTCGGACACCTCGAGGACCCGCTCCGCCTCGGACTGGTTGCCGACGAACATGACCGTCAGCCCGGAGTCGCCGGCGATGTGCCGGATCTGCTCCGGCGTGGAGGTCGCGTACAGGGGGACGGGGACGGCGCGGACGGTGCCCGCGCCGAGGTCGAACTCGGACCATTCCGGGCAGTTGCCGAGGAAGATGCCGACGCGGCCGCCGGCCTCCACGTCGAGGTTGAGCAGCCCCTGGGCCACGCGCTTGACGCGCTC
>DURG01000088.1 GCA_012837465.1 Propionibacterium sp.
CAGGGCCTCGCAGTTCAAACTCTCGCTGAAGGGTTTACTCGCCCTTCTGCACCACGACGCGGCGGTGCGGGGGCTCGCCCTCTGATTCACTGACGAGGCCGGCGGCGGCCACCTCGTCGTGGACGATCTTGCGCTCGTACGCGTTCATCGGGGTGAGGCGAGCCGGCTCGCCGGACTCCTGCACCTCGGCGATAGCGTCCTTGGCCAGCACCACGAGCTCAGCACGGCGACGCGCACGGTAGCCCGCGACGTCGAGCATGAGGCGCGAGCGGTTACCGGTCTCGGTCATGACGACCAGACGGGAGAGCTCCTGCAGGGCGTCGAGGACTTCGCCGTCCTTGCCGACGAGCTGCTCGGATTCGGTGTCGATCGCGATGTAGGCGCGACCCTCCTTGACCGAGTTCTCGATGTCGCCATCGAGATCGGCAATGTCGAGGAGCTCCTCGAGGTAATCGGCGACGAGGTCGCCTTCGGCCAACAGATCGGCGTCGTTGTCAGACATCCGGTGGTTCCTTCTCTAGGGGTTTGTCCCACTCAGGGGAAACGGTATTCAGTTGCGACCCCCGGGCGAGCGGCTCACGGGGAACGATGGGGAGTGCCCCGGGCGAACGAACGCCCGGGGCCACTGCTACTTCTTCTTGCGCGCGGAACGGGGCTGCTGGCGCGGCTGCTGCCGCTGCACAATGCGACGCCCGTCCTCCGTGGTGCGCACGGTCTGGCGCGTGACCTGCTGACGGACGACCTTGGGGGCCTCCTCGACCACCTCATCGCCGCCGTCCTCCGTGGCAGCCACCTGACGGCCGACGGGGCGGGACGTGGACGCGGCCGGCTTGGTCTTGCGGCGCTTCTCCGCCTTCTTGCGCAGGACCTCCTGCGGGTCCAGGCCCTTCGCCTTCATGCGCTCTTCCCAGTCGATGAACGCAGGCGTGTTCGGCGCCGGGTTGTTGCGGATCAGGATGGCCTGCTGGACCATCGTCCAGACGTTCGAGGTGAGCCAGTAGACGAGCACGCCGATGGGGATGAACGTGGCCGACATCGCGTAGACGACGGGGAAGAAGTACAGCATCATCTTCTGCATCTGCGCGGCCTGGCCGGTCTGGGACTCCGGCGGCATGTTCTTGCGCATCAGTTGGAGCTGCGTGACGAAGAAGACACCCACCATGGCCACGACGAGCAGGATGCCGAGCACCTGGGTGGCGCCGAAGCTCTCGATGGGGAAGATGCGATCCGCGAGGCCAGCACCGAAGATCTCGGAGTTGCGCAGCGAATCGACGAGGTGGCGGTTCTCGGGCCCCTTGAAGAAGGCGCCTCGGGGGGTGTTGTCCGCCACACCCTGCAGCACGCGGAAGAGGCTGAGGAAGATCGGCATCTGGAGGAAGAGCGGCAGGCACGAGGCCATCGGACTGATGCCCTCTTCCTTGTACAGCTTCATCGTCTCTTGGCCGAGGCGTTCGCGATCGTGGCCGTACTTCTTCTGCAGTTCGGCAACCTTGGGCTGCATCAACTGCATGTTGCGCGCAGAGTTGATCTGCTTCACGAACAGCGGGATGAGCGCGGTACGGATCACCACGGTCAGCATCACGATGGCCAGCGTCCACGTCACGCCAGAATCAGCGCCGAACAGCGGCGTGAACAGCCGGTGGAACAGGACGACGAGGCCGGAGATGACCCAGTAGATGGGCTGCATCATGGCCGACAACAAGCCGTAGAAGCTGTCCCACAGGTTCAGCGAGACAAAGAGATCTAGCATTGAGCCACCTCAACTTGGGGCGGCGCCACGCGCGCCGTCGGGGGGTTCTCCCGATCCCAGGCCTCAGCCTGCGGGGTGCCGGGAACATAGTCGACGCCGCCCTGCGACCACGGATGGCAGCGGAGGACTCGACCGATGGTCAGGAAGGAGCCTTTGAGGGCTCCGTGGGTCTCCAACGCGGACAGCCCGTAGGCCGAGCACGTCGGATGGAACTTGCACACGTCTCCGTACATGGGCGAGATGAATCGCCGCCAGAACTTCACGAACCAGATCAGCGGGTACTTCATGCACCGGCCTTCCGGAACGCGCGGCCCCACGCATCGACGAAGTCCTGGGCGAGGCGGCCGGGATCGGCGGCGGCACCAGGAAGGGCCCGCACCACCACGTCGGTGGGGAACGGGCTGATCATGTCGAGGGCGAGATGGCGGAGGCGGCGCTTGACGCGGTTGCGCGTCACGGCATCGCCCACCTTCTTGGAGACAACAAAACCCACCCGGGTGAACTCGGGTGGATTCTGCTGGGGGTGCCTCACGTGCACCACTACTGTCGGCGTTGCCGCTCGCGAGCCGTGCCTGACGGTGATGCCAAAGTCGCCGGGCCTCTTGAGGCGCTGCGATTTCGGCAGCACGGATCAGGCCGACAGCTCGACGCGACCCTTGCGACGACGGGCGCTCAGGATGGCGCGGCCGGCACGGGTGCGCATCCGGGCGCGGAAGCCGTGGTTACGGCTGCGGCGACGGTTGCTCGGCTGGAACGTGCGCTTGCTCATATGGGATTACTCCCTCAGTTTCGAAGTTGACACTGCCCGGGGCGCCGGGCAGGGGGAAGTGGTCACCAAGATGGCGACTGCACAACGATACGTGGGAAACACCCTGTTAGCCAAACCGGGAGGGGCCAACAGGGCAACCAAGCAAATTACATGATTGTAGTCCAGTCGACACTCCGCCAACACGCCGAATCTTGTTGCGAGAATGCGCTCAGGGCACTAGTTTCGTAGTCCTGCCTCACCGGTTATCCACAGGTGGGGCACTATGGGGGCTACTTGGGGTCAGTTATACCCTCTTGTGGACAACTCTGTGGACGACGTGAAGGCGGCTGACCGCCGGGAAGTGGGTGAGGTGACTCAATCACCGACGCCGGACCTGGCGGCACTGTGGGAAGAAGTGATCGCTTCAGCGGATCTCCCCACCCGCGCCTGGTTGCGCCGCACCCGCCCGGTCGACATGCATGGCTCGACGCTCATGCTCGCCGTCGGTGATGAACCCACCCGGGAACGGATCGAGTCGCGCCTTCGCGCCCACATCGAGGACCGCCTCAGCGACTTCTTCGACCAGCCCACGCACCTGGCCGTCATGATCAGCCCCGAACTCGTGCCCGACGAGCCGGCCACCGCGCCGCCCGTGCCCGACGAGATGCCGCCGCAGCCTATGCTGCCGCGCTCGAAGCCGCAGGAGGTGCGGCTCAACCCGCGCTACACCTTCGAGTCCTTCGTCGCAGGTTCCTCGAACCGCTTCGCGCACGCTGCGGCGGCCGCCGTCGCAGAGACGCCCGGCAAGTCGTACAACCCGCTGATGATCTACGGCCCCTCCGGCCTGGGCAAGACGCATCTGCTGCACGCCATCGGCCACTACGTGACGAGCTACTACGAGAACCTGCGCGTGAAGTACGTCTCCACCGAGGAACTCACCAACGACTTCATCAACGCCATCTCCAACAACCGCACCGCAGAGTTCCGTTCGTCGTACCGCGACGTCGACGTGCTGCTGGTTGACGACATCCAGTTCCTGGAATCGAAGATCCAGACGCAGGAGGAGTTCTTCCACACGTTCAACACGCTGCACAACGCGCAGAAGCAGATCGTGATGACCTCCGACCGCCCACCGAAGCTGCTCGAGGCGCTGGAGCCACGCCTCCGTTCGCGGTTCGAGTGGGGGCTGATGACCGACATCCAGCCGCCAGACCTCGAGACCCGCATTGCGATCCTGCGCAAGAAGGTCGCCCAACAGCGGCTCACGGCCGGCACCCAGGTGCTGGAACTCATCGCGTCGCGCATCCCCACGAACATCCGTGAACTTGAAGGCGCGCTCACCCGCGTCGCCGCCCTGGCCAGCCTCAACGCGCAGGAGATCACCGAGGAGCTCACCCAGCAGGTGCTCAACGACCTCATGCCCGAGGACGCTGCCCCGGTCGACGCGCAGACGATCATGGCCGCGACGGCCGGCTACTTCGGGATCTCGCACGACGACCTCACCGGGTCGAGCCGCGTCGCGACGATCGCGTCCGCCCGCCAAGTGGCCATGTACCTGTGCCGCGAGATGACGGACCTGTCGTTGCCGAAGATCGGCGCCAAGTTCGGGGGCCGGGACCACTCCACGGTCCTGCACGCGGTGCGCAAGATCACGGAGAAGATCGGCGTTGACAGGGACCTCTACAATCAGGTCACGGAACTGACCAACCAGATCAAGCAGGCGTAGGCGCGCCACACCCTATACCAGTAGGGGTATAATGCGTGCATGACCCAGGAGGCCCGTATGCAGCTCAACCCCGAAGAGATGGCGTCAGTTGTCCGTCGGCTCAAGCGAGCGCAGGGACAACTTGGCGGCATCATCAAGATGATCGAGGACGGCCGGGAGTGCGACGACATCGTCACTCAGCTCGCCGCCGTCTCCAAGGCGATCGACCGCGCAGGCTTTTCGACGATCGCCGTCGGCCTCAAGCAGTGCTTGGAGAATCCCGACGAAGGGATGGACCAGGCGAAGATGGAGAAGCTCTTCCTCTCGCTCGCCTGACCGGCCATCGCCAGTGATCCGGCCGGCATGATCCTTGGGGCTTCCACTGTGGTCGTGTGTCTCGTGGGTGATTCAGCCAGGTCTGACAACAAGGAACAGCTACGGGCGCCCTTCGTCGTTCGCTGGCGCTCACGCTCAGGGACCAGCGGAACCACCCACCACCCAGGCATTTCAGCGCCCGACCCCAGTACGGGCGGGCGCTGAAAACTCGCCGAGATGCGACCAGCTCGCCCAGCCGCCCGGATTGAGTCAGGCGGAGGTGCCGGCCTTCCAGGTCGTGTAGCCACCGTCGAGGTTGAGCACCTCACGGTCGCCGAGGATGAAGACCGCCGCGTGGCTGCGGATGCCAACCCCACAGTGGACGATCAGCTTGCCCTCGGGCACCTCGTCCAGGCGGTCGCGGAGCTCATCGAGCGGGATGTTGACCGCGTCAGGGATGGCACCCCGCG
The DNA here is from genome assembly GCA_012837465.1 of Propionibacterium sp. Lineage (GTDB taxonomy): Bacteria > Actinomycetota > Actinomycetes > Propionibacteriales > Propionibacteriaceae > Arachnia. The sequence goes on from DURG01000088.1 coordinate 4,989, forward strand.
CGTGCTCCGCCTCGGTGCGGACGTCGAGGACGGTCGCCCCCTCCTCCTGCGCCGCGGCGACCTCGTGCCACTGGATCGACTTCTCCAAGCCGGTGATGCGGTTCTCCGCGACGAAGCCCAGCATGTTCACCGCGTCCTTCGCGGAGCCGAACTGGGGTGCGTACGCCAACTCCAGCTCAGCCAGTTGGGGAGCCGTGACGCCGCCGGCCATCGCCGTGGCGATCACGTCGATGCGCTTGTCGACGCCGGACTCGCCGACGCCCTGGGCGCCCATGATCTCGCCGTTCTCCGGGCGGAACATGAGCTTGAGCGCCATCGTCGAGGCCCCGGGGTAGTAGGTCGCGTGCGACGCGGGGTGGGTGTGGACCACCAGGTACTTCTTGCCGGCGGCCTTGAGTCGCTTCTCGCTCCACCCCGTCGAGGCGATCTGCAGGCCCAACAGGCCGACGATCGCGGTGCCCTGCACCGGGCGGGCGGGGATGCCGCGGCCCGCGATGTCGTCAGCCACCCGTCGACCTTGGAGGTTCGCGGTGTTCGCCAAGGGCACCATGACGGCGTCGTCGTTCAACGCGTCGTCCTTCTGGACGGCGTCGCCGACGGCGTAGATGTCGCAATCCGAGGTGATCTGGCGGGAGTCGACGACGATGCCGCCCAGCGAGCCGATTTGCAGGCCGGCCTCACGGGCCAGGTCGACATCGGGGCGCACGCCGATCGCTGCCACCACGAGGTCGGCGGGGATGGTGGAGCCGTCCGCGAGCGTCACATCGGACTCCCCGATGTCGGTGACCCCAGCGCCCAGGCGGAGGTCGACGCCGTGCTCGCGCAGGCGCGCATGCACCGGGGCGACCATCTCGGGGTCCAGGGGCGCCATGACCTGGTCCATCGCCTCGACGAGGGCCACCTTGATGCCGAGGTGGAGCAGGTTCTCCACGACCTCGAGGCCGATGAAGCCGCCGCCGATCACGACCGCGGTCTCAGCGCCCTTCACCGCTGCCACCAGGGCGTCGGTGTCCTCGACGTTGCGCAGCGTCAGCGCACGCTCGATGCCGGGAATGGGGGGTTGCACGGGACGGGAGCCGGGGGAGAGGACGAGCTTGTCGTACTCGAGCTCCGACTCCTCGCCGGATGCCACGTCGCGCACGGAGACGACCTTGCGCTTGCGGTCGATGGCCGTGGCCTCGGTGCCGACGCGCACGTCGATGCGGAACCGCTCCCAGAGCGCCTCGGGCGTCTGCAGCAACAGTGCCGAGCGGTCCTCGATCACGCCCCCCACGTGATATGGCAGACCGCAGTTTGCGAACGACACGTAGCCGCTGCGCTCGAGAACGATGATCTCCATCTGCTCATCGAGACGTCGAAGCCTGGTCGCCGCGCTCATGCCGCCGGCGACGCCTCCCACCATTACTGTTCTCACAAGAAATATGGTACACCAAAGTCTGGATACCCTATGGGGTATAATGGTAACGTGTTTTGCGCGCCCCCAGCCGAGGGAAACTGGGGGCCACCGACGAAAGGACTCCCACCATGTGTCGACCTGTCAAGTGCAAGGTCTGCGGCAAGACCACTTGGGCCGGCTGCGGCCAGCACATCGACTCCGTCAAGCGCTCGGTGCCCGCGGGCCAGTGGTGCGACGGCCAGCACCCGGGCGAGCAGAAGAGCCGCGGCTTCCTCAGCAAGCTGTTCGGCTGAGCCCCAGAACCTGCTGTGGACAACGTGTGATCGCACACCGTCCTTGCCTGTGGACGGGGGTGTGGACAACTTCACACCCCCGTTCTGTCCCCAAATACTCCACGTGTCATTTACGGGCACTCAACAATCGCTCCACAGGCCGATCGTCGAGCTGACCAGCGCCGATGCGGGTTGTCCACAGAATCCACAAGCGCTATGACTACATCTGGGATGTAACTACAGAAAGATCTTCAAAGCATGGGGTGTGGACACTCTCACCCCTGCGAGTCTTCAGAAGCTCACAAAGACCGCGGAGCCCGCAGTTACACTCACGAACGTGACTGACGACGACCGCACCCTCGACAACCACCTCCTCCAGGGCATGGAGGCAGAACTGGTCACCACCCGGGACGAACTCGCAAAGGCAGCAGCACACAACGCAGACGTGGAGGCCGAACTCTTCGCCGTCGCCCAGCGGCTCACGGCCAAGGAGGCCGAGCACGAGGCCGCGCTCAACGCGCTCAAGAAGCTGCGCGAGGAACTCTTCGACGCACGCACGCAACTCGACGCCAGCACCGCCGAGGTCGCGAAGCGGAAGGCAGCCGCGTCCAGGTCTGGGTCCAGCCTCACCGAGCGTGCCGTGCGCAAGGTCATCCGCAAGGTGAGAAAATGACCACTCTGGGCGCGGAGCTGGGGTCCCTCGACTTCGTCCTGATCACCCCCTCGTACCCCAAGCCCTGGCGCAGTGGCGGCGAGTTCGTCCGCACCCGGGCCCGCGGCTACCTCGCGGCCGGCCGCAGGGGCATCGTCATCGAACAGACCCTCCGCGAGGGCCGCGAGCCTGAGACGACCACCGACGGCGACCTCAACGTGTGGAACATCCCGCCGTCGATGCTGCCAGCGATACTCGACGATGTGTCGGCCACGAGCGCCGCCGTGCTCGCACACTCACCAGCGCCGACGACGATCGATGCGCTCTTGGAGCACGTGCCCGCCCATCGGCTCGCGGTGTGGTTCCACGGCTACGAGGTGCGCGACTACCGCCACCTGGCGGGCAACAACACCAGCCAGGAGTTGGCGGCCATTCGCAACATCCGCGACCAGCAGAACCGCACCAGGTTCGCAGCGGCAGCGAGGCTCTTCGCGGAGGATGCGGCCACCGTCGTGTTCATCTCGGAGTTCCAGCGCGGCCTGGTGGCCCGCGACATCGGGGTCACGCCCGGCAACTACCGAGTGATCCCCAACCACATCGACGCCACCGCCTTCCGAGCCCGCGTCCGCCGCCCGGAGGAGGCCACGAAGCTGCTGCTGCTGCGCAGTTTCTCGGAGCGCAACTACGGCAACGACATCGCGCTGCGCGCGTTGGAGATCCTCGCGGCCGAGCCCGGGTTCGACCGCCTGGACGTCACGGTGCGCGGATTCGGCCGCCATTTCGCCGACGAGACCACGAAGCTCCGCGCCTTCCCCAACGTCACCGTCGAGGAGCGGTACTCGTCGCCCATCGAGATGGCCGTCGCCCACCAGCGCCACGGCGTCTACCTGTGCCCAACCCGCTTCGACACCCAGGGCGTCATGCTCGGCGAGGCAATGGCCAGCGGCATGGCCACGATCACCAACCCCGTGGCTGCGATCCCCGAGTTCACGGATGCGTCCTGCAGCCTGCTGCCCCGCGCCGACGACCCGTGGGCATTCGCCGGAGCCATCCGCCACCTCGTGGAGAATCCCGACCTGCTGCCCGACATGTCGACGGCGGCCGCGGCCAGGGTGCGGGAGCAGTGCGGACACGACGCCACCATCGGCCGCGAGATCGACCTCATCCGGGGGCTGTCAGCATGACCTACCGCACGCCCGTCCTCATCTCCGACGATCCCATCGCCGAACGCGCCGCCCAACTCCGCGGCTGGAAGGTGCTGCTCCGCGACGAGCAACTGCTCCGCTTCGAGGGCTTGGACCACGCGCAGACCGTGGCGCTGCCGCCCCTGCCGTTCAGCATTGACGAAGGCTCGCTCGGCGCTGCGCACGCCCACAGCTGGGACAACGTGCTCAACTGGCTGCAGAAGCACATCCACCGACCCATGCTGGTGGTCGCACCCGACGAATGGGCCGCGGAACTCGCGCTCTGGGCAGCGGCCTCCCGTGGGTGGCCGTTCGGGTTGTGGATCGACGGCGCCCCGCCGTTGCACACGCCTTCGGTGGCAGCGTGCATGTTGTCGGCCGAGGGGCTCTTCGCGCCGAAGCCCGAGGCCCTCGAGGCGCTGCGCAAGCGGTGGAAGGAGCCGTTCACCGAGCTTCCCGACACCCCGCTGGTGCGGATCGCTGAGCGCCGCCAGCCCACCGTCGCCCCTCGCCAGGAGGGGATCACGCGCGTCTTGGTAGTCAGCCACCACGGCAGGATGCCGGAACTGGACGCTGGCGACATCGAACTCGATTTCGTGACCGCCCTTCGTCACCCGGACGCGGGGGAGCGGGAGCACCATGTGGCCAATCTGGGCGCGCCCGGCCTGACCTCAGGCCCCGGCCCCCTGCCGTCCTGGGCGGCGGCGGCACTGTCCAGCGACAAGGAACGGGTCGTCGCGCCCTCGGATCACATCGGTGGGCACTGGCGGTGGCGAGTGGAGGACTACTTCGACGGCCGCGGTGACCACTACGACGTCGTCTGGCTGCGCGGGGAGCCGTACGTGACCGCCGAGTTCGCGCTCTACGCCAAGCGCCGTTGGTACGCCCGGGTCATCCTCGACCCCCACAGCTGGGCGCGCTACGAAACCGCCGATGAGCGTGAGCAGGTTGGGTACGACATGGCTGGGTGGAAGATGATGGCCGACGTGGTGCTGACCGGCGACGAGTCGCCCGAGGACATCGTTGCGCTGATCCGCGAGCTCGGTGACCACGAGTTTCACGCTTCCTGAGCTTCTCGCCGATGTTCACAGGTTGGGCAGAGTGAACCTGTGCGGCTGCTGTCCCGCACAGGTTCACACTGCTGGGGTCGATCGTGGCCCCTTGTCCGGTGGCGGGCGGTACCGTGGTGCCGTGACCATCGCAGCGCGGGCCGAGGGCCTCACCAAGACGTACGGGAGCGGCTCGGCTGTCGTGACAGCGCTGGACGGTGTCGACTTCCAGGTCCATCAGGGCGACTTCACCGCCATCATGGGCCCCTCTGGCTCCGGCAAGTCCACGCTCATGCACCTGATGGCCGCCTTGGACACGCCCACGTCGGGCGACGTCTGGATCGGCGACACCGCCGTCGGCACCCTCGGCGACACCCCGCTCACCGAACTGCGCCGCGAGCGCATCGGCTTCATCTTCCAGGCCTTCAACCTCGTCCCCACGCTCACGGCTCGCGAGAACATCGTGTTGCCGCTGTCGATCGCAGGCCGCAAGGTCGACGAGGAGTGGTTCGACCGCATCGTCGACGTGCTCGGCCTCGGCGACCGCCTCACCCACAAGCCCACGGAACTGTCCGGTGGCCAGCAGCAGCGCGTCGCCTGCGCGCGGGCGCTGATGAACCGGCCCGACATCGTCTTCGGCGACGAGCCCACCGGCAACCTCGACTCCGCGTCGGCCGCCGAGGTCCTCGGATTCCTACGCCGCTCCGTCGACGAGTTCGGCCAGACCGTCGTCATGGTCACTCACGACGCGCAGGCCGCCAGCTACGCCGACCGCGTCGTCTTCCTGCGCGACGGCCGCATCATCCACGAGATGCGAGACGCCTCCCAGGACGACCTCCTCAGCGCCATGGCCACGCTCTACCCCCGCCAGGACCTGGACGACCGCCCGGTCGTCTACCGCGACGGCGGCAAGGCCCCCACGCACGGTCCCATCGGCGATGAGATCGAGGAAGAGTCCACCGCCGAGCGCTCCATCGCCCGCCGCGCACTGCTGGACTGACGCATGCTGCGGGCCACCCTCAAATCCGTCTGGGCGCGCAAGCTGCGCCTGATCATGAGCGCGCTGTCGATCGTGCTCGGGGTCGCCTTCGTGGCCGGCTCGCTGATGTTCACCAGCATGCTGTCCTCGAGCTTCGACTCCCTCGTCCGGGGCGCACTCGCCGACGTCAACGTGTCGCTCGAGACCACCGGCATCTCCGGCTTCGAGAGCAACCCCGGCGTGCCTGCCCAGCTCCTCGTCGACGAGGACATGGCCGCCGTCGAGGCGGTCGACGGCGTGGCCCGCGTCGAGCCGATGGTCTCGAACACGCAGGTCTACCCTCTTGACGGCGACGGCCGAGTGCTCGCCTTTCCCGGCGCGCCCGGGCTGGGCATGAACTGGCAGGACGCCTCGTCGGCCGACGGCGTGGCCGGGGCCCGGATGATCGAGGGCCGCCCGCCGGAGGCCGCAGGTGAGGTCGTGATGGATCCGTCGACCGTGGCCCGCGGGGGCTACGAGATCGGCGGCACCGTCGACGTCGCGACCCCGCGGTCCGGCATCCGCACCTACACGCTGGTCGGCACCGGCACCTACGGCGCAGGCACCACCGTCGGCGCCAGCTACCTGTTCTTCACGCTGCCCGAGATCCAGGAGATCGCCCAGGAGGGGCAACCCGGCGCGTACGCCCTGTGGGTGCAGACCACCCCCGAGGCCGATCCCGCCGCCGTCGCCCAGGCCGTGGGGGAGGTGTTGCCCGACGGGTTCGTCGCCGAGACCGGCGACGAACTGAGCGGCGAGATGGAGGAGCAACTCGACGTCGGGTTGGGCTTCGTCAACACCTTCCTGCTGGTCTTCGCCGGCATCGCGCTGCTCGTGGCGGCGTTGCTGATCCTCAACACGTTCTCGATCCTGGTCGCCCAACGCGCCCGCGAGCTCGCCTTGTTCCGCGCCATCGGCGCCACCCGCCGGCAGGTGCGCAGCAGCGTGCTCGTCGAGGCGCTGTTCATCGGCCTGATCGGCGCCACGCTCGGCCTTCTCGTCGGCTACGGCCTGGCGTGGGGGATCCGCGCGCTGATGAAGGCCTTCGGGGTCGACCCCGGCGACGTCACGCCCTCGATCACCTGGCAGGCGGTGGTCGCCTCCTACGCGATCGGCGTGCTGATCACCCTCGTCGCCGCCTACCTGCCCGCGCGTCGGGCCTCGGCCACCCGCCCCGTCGAGGCCATGGCGACCGCCACCCAGTCCGGGCCCGAGAAGCTCGGCGGCCTCCCGCTGATCGGCGTGGCGCTCATCGAGCTGGGCGTGGCCGCCGTCGTGGTGGCCGTGTGGCTCGACGTGCCGCGGCCGCTCGTGTGGTTCGGCATCGGCGCCGCGGTGCTGCTGATCGGCATGGTCATCGCGGCCGCCGTCGTGGGCGGCCCCCTCATCTGGGCGTTCGGGAAGCTCTTCCGCGGCCTGTTCGGCGAGGTGGGCAAGCTCGCCCAACTCAACGCCGTGCGCCAGCCGCGCCGCACCGCCGCCACCGCCGCGACCCTCATGATCGGCCTGGCGTTGGTGTCGACCGTGGCGATCCTGGCCGCCAGCACCACCACGTCGATCCGGGAACGCCTCTCCGAAGACCAGCGCGGCGACTTCGTCATCTCGCCCATCGCCTACCAGCCGTTCGACGCGAAGGTCGCCGACCGGGCCCGCGAGGTCGACGGCGTGGCCACCGTGTATGAGTACTACCGCGGTTCAGTGCAGCTCGAGGGTGTGGCCGAGGGGGCCGGCCTGGCCGGATCCAGCGCCGAGGGCCTGGAGGTGGGAACCAGCCTCGAGATGGTGGCCGGCTCGCTCAACCCCGATGGAGGTACCCCTCCGGCGGTCGTGGCCACGGAGTTCGCCACGGAACACGGATTGACGCTGGGTCAGGTGGTTGAGCTGGTGGGCCGCGACGGTCCGCTGCCGGTGCTGATCACCGGCATCCACAACTGGAACTCGGCTTTCCCGCTGGGTCAGGTGATCGTGGACCTCGAGACGTTCGCGAGACTCAGCGACCCCTCGATGGTGCAGCAACTGGTGGTCTTCACCGACGACGGCGCCGACCCGGCCGCCGTGCGTGACGGGCTCCGGGATGCCGCCGCCGAGACACCCACCGTCGTGGTCAACGAGGTGGACGAATTCGTCGAGAACAGGGTCGCCCAGTTCGACCAGATCTTCGCCACGCTCTACGCCCTGTTGGCGCTCGCCGTCGTGATCTCGGTGCTGGGCATCGTCAACACCTTGGGGCTGTCGGTCATGGAGCGCACGCGTGAGGTGGGCCTGCTGCGCGCCGTCGGGATGACGCGGCCGCAGGTGCGCCGGATGGTGACGCTGGAGGCCGTGACCGTCGCCGTGCTCGGGGCGGTGTTGGGAGTGCTGCTGGGCATCGTGTTCGGCGCCGCGCTCGTCACGCTGCTACGCGATCAGGGCATCGACGTCCTCGTCGTGCCCTGGGTGGAGTTGCTGGTGTTCGTCGTGGTCGCCGCACTGGTGGGCGTGCTCGCCGCGATCGCCCCCGCCCGCCGGGCGTCGAGGCAGCCGGTGCTCGAGTCGATCGCCACGGACTAGATGCCGCTCCTGCTCCCTGAGCGTGGCCCGTGCGACGGAGGAGCCGGGCCACGACGAAGGGGCCCCGCAGCTCTACTGCAACCTGGGCCACGACGAAGGGGCCCCGCAGCTCTACTGCAACCTGGGTCACGGGAACCGGACGGACCCTATCGTCGCGGGCTCAACCATCGTCTGGGTATGATGCTGGCGACGAGCTTTATGGCTAAACAACAAAGGTGTGACAGTGAAGATTCGAGTTGAACGCGAGGCACTCGCCGACGCCGTGGCCTGGGTGGCGCGCAGCCTCCCCAACCGACCCACCGCTCCCATCCTGGCGGGCATGCTGCTGGAGGCGGACGCCGACGGGTTGACGCTCAGCAGCTTCGACTCGACGACGTCGGCGAAGGTCACCCTGCCCGCGCAGGTCTCCGACGAGGGCCAGGTCCTCGTGTCCGGCCGGCTGCTGTCGGACATCGCCCGCTCGCTGCCGAACAAGCCCGTCGACCTCCATGCGGATCATTCCAAGGTGGAGCTGACCTGCGGTTCCGCACGCTTCACCCTCCAGACCCTCCCCGTCGACGAGTACCCCACGCTGCCCGACATGCCTTCGCAGACCGGCACCGTCGACGCGTCGGTGTTCGAGAAGGCGGTCGGCCAGGTTTTCGTCGCCGCCGGCCGTGACGAACTGCTCAACGTGTTCACCGGAGTCAAGGTGGAGATCGACGGCGAGAACCTCTCGCTGCTCGCCACCGACCGCTACCGCATGGCCCTCAAGGAACTCACGTGGAACCCGGCCAGCCCGGGCCTCGAGGGCAACGTGCTCGTTCCCGGCAAGGTGCTCGCAGACACCGCCAAGTCCATGACCAGCGGCGAGACCGTCACCATCTCGCTGTCCACCACCGAGGCCGAGGGCGAGGGCCTGGCCGGCTTCGTCGGCGAGGGCGCCAAGGGCACCCGCGAGGCCACCACCCGCCTCCTCAGCCAGGCATTCCCGAAGGTTCGCCACCTCATGGACGTCCAGGCCACCGTCAGCGTCCGCGTCGACACCGCGGATCTCCTCGCAGCCGTCAAGCGTGTCGCCCTCGTCGCCGAACGCAACACCCCGCTGCGCATGCGCATCAACGAGGACCACGTCACGCTCGAAGCGGCCACGGGCGACCAGGCGCAGGCCGTCGAGGCCATCGACGCCCAGGTCGACATCACCGGCGACGAGCAGTCGATCACGGACGCGGGCTTCAACCCGCACTACCTCCTCGACGCGCTCACCGCACTCGACGCCCCGTACGCGCACTTCTCGTTCACGCTGCCCGGCAAGCCGTGCCTCATCATGGGCCTCGCCACCATCGACGGGGACCCGCTGGCCGATTACCGCCACGTGATCATGTTGGTGCGCCTGCCCGGCTGACGTGTTCGTCACCGAGCTGTCGCTTGCCGATTTCCGGAACTACCACGAGGCGCACCTCGAGCTGACCTCCGGCGTCACGGTCTTCGTCGGCGCCAACGGCCAGGGCAAGACCAACCTGGTCGAGGCCATCGAGTACCTGTCGACCATGTCGTCGCACCGCGTGTCGACGACGGCGCCGCTCGTCCGCGCCGGCGCTTCGTCCGCGATCATCCGGGCCAAGGTCCAGGCCGCGCGCGACGACGACCGGCTGATCTGGCTCGAGCTCGAGGTGGTGCCCGGCCGGTCCAATGTCGCCCGGCTCAACCGCTCGCCGCTGCAGCGACCCCGCGACCTTGTCGGGGCGCTGCGCACTGTCGTGTTCTCCCCGTTGGACATCGCGATCGTCCGCGGCGACCCGTCGGATCGGCGCGGCTGGCTCGACTCGCTCGTCGTCACCCGCTGGCCCCGCATGGCCGGCGTGAAGCAGGACTTCGACCGCGTGCTGCGGCAGCGCAACGCCCTGCTCAAGTCGATGTCCGGCCGCTCCCAGACGCCCCAGGGCGGCGACGAGGAGATCACCCTCGCCGTCTGGAACGAGCAACTCGCCGCCCTCGGCGCCGAACTGCTGCACGCGCGTCTCGACACCCTCACCGACGTGCTGCCCCATGCCCAGCAGGCCTACGAGACGATTGCGCCGGTGAACAACCAGATCGATGCCGTCTACCGCAGCGGGCTGGACCTCGACGGGGTCTCCGACGCTGAGAACGTGCGGGCGGAGCTGGAGGGTCGCCTGCTGGCAGCAATGGAGCGGCTGCGCGGCGAGGAACTGCACCGCGGGGTGACGCTGATCGGCCCGCAACGCGACGACGTCGACCTCTCGATCGGGGAGTTGCCGGCGAAGGGGTATGCGTCGCATGGGGAGTCGTGGTCGCTGGCGCTGTCGCTTCGGCTTGGTGGCTTCACGCTGGTGCGCGACGACGGGGTCGAGCCTGTGCTGGTGCTCGACGACGTGTTCGCCGAGCTCGACGTGACCCGCCGCGAACGCCTCGGTGGTGCGATCGCGGATGCCGAGCAGGTGCTGATCACGGCCGCCGTTGGCGCGGACGTGCCGGACTTTCCCGCCGAGCGTCGCTTCAAGGTCACCGCCGGCGTGGTCGAACCCCTCTCCGTTGGTTGAGCCGACCGCCTCCGTTGGTTGAGCCGACCGCCTCCGAGCTTGCGAGGAGCGCGGTCGTGTCGAAACCGTGGAGCGGTCGTGTCGAAACCCGGTGAGGGGACAAGCAGGTGCAGTGAGGGTTTGGTGGTTTCGACGCGGGCGGGGCGACTTGGTCGCTGGGCCCGGCTCAACCAACGATCAGTGCAGCACGCGCGAGAGGAAGTCGCGCGTCGCCTGCTCCGTCGGGGCGTCGATGACCTGGGCCGGAGGGCCCTGTTCGACGATGCGCCCACCGTCGAGGAACACCACCCTGTCGGCGACCGTGCGGGCGAAGGCGATCTCGTGCGTGGCCATCAGGATGGTGCTGCCGGTCTCGCGGAGGTGACGCACGAGGTCGAGCACCTCGCCGACCAGGATCGGGTCGAGCGCGGAGGTGATCTCGTCGAGGAGGAGCAGTTCCGGGTCGGTGGCGATGGCGCGCACGATCGCGACGCGCTGCTGCTGGCCGCCAGAGAGCCGGTCGGGGAACGCCTTCGCCTTGTCCTCCAGCCCGATGCGGCGCAGCAGATCCATGCCGCGCTGCTCGGCGACCGCCACGTCGGTCCGGTGCACCTTCCGGGCCGCGAGGGTGATGTTGTCGAGCACTGACAGGTGCGGGAACAGGTTGTAGTGCTGGAACACGACGCCGAGTTGGGCGCGGACCTTGTCGGCGTTGATGCGGGGATCGGTGATGTCGGTGCCCGACAGGAAGATCTGGCCGTCGTCGACCTGCTCCAGGAGGTTCACGCAGCGCAGCAGGGTCGACTTGCCGGAGCCCGAGGCGCCGATGAGCGCGACCACTTCGTGCTGGTCGACGGTGAGGTCGAGCCGGTTGAGCACGACGTTGTCGCCGAACCGCTTGACGACGCCCTTCACGTCGAGCACCGGCCCGCCGGTCCCGGATTGAGGGCCTGAGGTTCGGGTCCCGAGTGCCTCGTGGGTCCGGGGTTGCTCGTCGGGCTGAGGGCTTGGGGTTCGGGTCCCGAGTGCCTCGCGAGTGCCGGGTTGCACCACGTCGCTTCCTGATTCGCGAGGTGTATCGAGGGACGGATCGCTCACACCACACCCCCGCTCTGCTCGCGCCTGCGAAGCCGGGCCGTGTACCAGTCCGACAGCCGGATGAACGGCCAGCTGAACGCGACGAACAGCAGGCCGGCCACGACGTAGCTGGTGAAGTTGTAGGTGGTGGCCTGCTGGATCTGGGCGGCGCGGATGGCGTCGACGGCGCCGAGGACCGAGATCAGGCCCACGTCCTTCTGCATGGAGATGAAGTCGTTCATGAGCGCCGGGGTCACCTTGCGCACGGCCTGGGGGACGATGATGTGGCGCAGCGTCTGACCGTGCGTGAGCCCGAGCGACCGCGCGGCGAACCGCTGCGACGGGTGCACCGCCTCGAGCCCGGCGCGCAACACTTCTGCGACGTAGGAGGCGTAGGTCAGGATCAGCGCGATGGTGCCGAGCACCGCCGCGGGGATGCGCTCGGTGGGGTTGAGGGCCGGGATCCCGAAGCCGATCAGGTACAACACGATGAGGAACGGCATGCCTCGGAACAGATCGGTGTAGGCGGCGGCGAGGAAGCGCAGCGGGAAGAACACCGGGCCGCGCAGCGAACGCAGGGTGGCCAGGATGACCGCGAGGATGGCAACGCCGATCACGGCGAAGAACAGGATGCGCACGTTGAGCCACAGGCCCTTCAGCACCGCGGGGAGGGCGAGCTGGAAGTAGTGACCGGAGAAGAACGTCTCGCGCGTCACCGCCCAGCCCGGCGAGTTGGCCAGGACAAGCGCGACGACCACGGCGAACACCAACGTCGAGGCGGCCGAGATGAGGACCGACCTGGTGGTCTGCTTGCGGCGGTACCGCCGTCGGTCCTGCTCGACCTCCGTGACGAAGTCGGTGGGGAGGCTCACTGCAGGACGGGCACGTCGATGGAGTCGGAGAGCCATTCGGTCTCGAGCTGCTCGAGCGTGCCGGCCTCGCGGAGTGCGTCGACCGCGGCGGTGACCGGATCGGTCATGGGGGATCCCTTGGGGAGGACGAGGCCGAAGTCGTCACCGCCTGCGGTGTCGGCGAACTGGCCGACGACGACCCCGCCGTCGAGTTCGGCCGCGGCGAGGTAGAGGCCGGTGGGAAGGTCCACGACGATCGCGTCGACCTGGCCGCCCTTGAGCGCTTGGACGGTGTCCTGCGAGGAATTGAAGATCAGCGGCTGGGTCGTGGGCTCGACGGCGGCCTCGAAGATGGATGCCGAGGTGGTGCCGGCCTGCACGCCGAAGGTGAGCTCCTTCAGGTCGGCGGCCGAGGTGGCGGTCGCGGCGGGGGAGCCCTCGAGTGCGACCACGGCCTGCGCGGTCGTGTAGTACGGCGACGAGAAGTCGACGGCGTTGCGGCGCTCGGCGGTGATCGTGAACTGCTGGAGGTTGAAGTCCCAGTCCTTCGCGCCCGGTGCGATGGCCGAGTCGAACGTGGTGCGCACCCAGACGACGTCCTCATCGGCGAAGCCCAGCTCCTCGGCGACCGCGTAGGCCACCGCGGCCTCGAAGCCCGCGCCGGATTCGGGGGCGTTCTCCTCGACCCAGGGGGAGTAGGCCGGCTCACCCGTGGCGATGGTCAGCTTGCCGTCGGTGACGGTCTCGAGGCGCACCTCGCTGGTGCCCGCGGGGTCGGCCGCGGTGGTCTCCGCGCCAGCGGTGCTGGTCCCGGCGGGCTCCGGCGCAGTGGGGGCCGGGGAGCCGCAGGCGGTGAGCGTCAGCGCGAGGGTGCCGGCGGCGGTGAGGGCGGCACGGAGGATCTTCGCCATGGTGGGCCTCTTTCAGGTCTGTCGATCAGCTGCTTACGCTACCGCGTCGGCGACTAGGCTGGGCCCATGACCGAGCCGCACGATCCCACGGGGCTCGAGCTGGCGTCGGAGATCGCCCGCGCCACCGTCGAGGCCTCCGAGTACGGAGTCGTGCTGCCCGAGCCCGCCCCGGCGCGCACCCCCCGCCGAACCCGCCGCGTCTTCGAGCAACAACGCAGCGGCGCCCACCCGGACGAGCGGGATCCGCAACTGGTCGGCGACGTCCTCAACCAGGTGGTGCAGGAGCGTGGTTGGCAACGTCGCATCAGCCTGTCGACGGTGCTGCGCCGCTGGCCCGAGCTCGTGGGCGAGGCGAACGCCGAGCACAGCAAGCCGGTGCACTACGACGACGGCACGCTCGTCGTCGACTGCGACTCGACGGCCTGGGCCACCGCGATGCGGTATGCGGCCTCACAGTTGGTCGCCAAGCTCAACGCGGCGTTGGGCGAGCGGACCGTGCTGCGGGTGGAGTTCCGCGGGCCGAGGGCGCCCAGTTGGAAGAAGGGGATGCGCTCCGTTCAGGGTCGCGGCCCGCGCGACACATATGGATAGGTGGGCAACGCCGCAGGGGTATCCGGCCGGTTGGTAACAAAACGGAGGTTCGAGAGTTGAGAACGCCGTTATTCATGGCTTTTTCGAGCGCGAACCACGGTTTTGTTACCACTTCGCATCTATCCGGTTGATAACGGGTGGAGAACCTGTCAGCCTGAGAGGTGGTGTCATCGTTGGCGCCGCGCCCGGATGCCCGGGCAACGAGAGAGAGTCGATCACCATGGCCGAGCAGCTACGTCGCGAACCCGCGACCCTGCCGTCGTGCCCGCGTGCTGACTTTCAGCCCAGCTTCGTGCACCAGCGCTGAAGCTCCTTGGGTAACTGACTCTCTCTGTCCCTCGAAACGTTTCGTTCGTCCCTCACGAAACACTCGGGACCCGAGGCTCCAGGTCTTCACGCAGGTCAACAGCCGCCCCACCCGGTTTCGACACTGCTCGCTGCGCTCGCAGGCTCAACCAACGCAGGAGAGCCGGTTGCCCTTCCAATCAATGAACAGGAGAAACCAATGACCACCTTCCCGGTGCCGCTGACCGGCACCGACAACACCCTCATGTGGGCCGACGAGGCCGACATCGAGCAGGCCGCGCAGCAGCAACTGCGCAACGTCGCGGCGCTGCCGTGGACCCGCGGGCTGCGCGTCATGCCCGACGTGCACTTCGGCATGGGCGCCACCGTCGGCTCCGTGATCGCGATGGAGCAGGCGATCGCGCCGGCCGCCGTCGGCGTCGACATCGGCTGCGGCATGACCGCCGTGCGCACCACGCTGCGTGCGGACCAGCTGCCAGACGACCTCGCCGCCATCCGGCACGGCATCGAGCGCGCCGTCCCCGTCGGCTTCGCCCAGCACAACGGCGAGCCGCGCACCGTTGCCAAGCACGCCGAGCTGGCGCGCCGGTACCGGGCTGCGATGGAGGGGTTCCAAGGCCTGAAGGCCCGCAACCTGACCCGCTCCGCGCGGGCAGGCAAGGCCGAGAAGAAGGCGCTGCAGCAGGTGGGCACCCTGGGCGGGGGCAACCACTTCATCGAGCTGTGCGGCGGCGACGACGGGTACGTGTGGGTGACCCTCCACTCGGGTTCGCGCGGCACGGGCAACCAGCTCGCGCAGGTGCACATCGACGCCGCCCAGGCGCTGGCGCACAACCAGAACCTGGTGGACCGCGACCTCTCGGTGTTCCTCGCGGGCACGCCGCAAATGGACGACTACCTCCACGACCTGTGGTGGGCACAGTCCTACGCACTGCTCAACCGCGACGTGATGCTGCAGGCCGTCTGCGACGAACTGACGCACCGCCTCCCGGGCATCGGCTTCGAGGAACCGATCCGCTGTCACCACAACTACGTGGCGGTGGAAACCTATGACGACACCGAGCTGATCATCACCCGGAAGGGCGCCATCCGCGCCGGCTTGGGCGACATGGGGGTGATCCCGGGGTCCATGGGTACGGGGTCGTACATCGTGCGGGGCCTCGGCAACCCCGAGTCCTACCAGTCGGCGTCGCACGGCGCCGGCCGGAGGATGTCGCGCAACGCGGCACGTCGCCAGTTCACCGCGGCAGACCTCGCGGCCCAGACGCAGGGCATCGAGTGCCGCAAGGACGAGGGCGTGGTCGACGAGATCCCGGCCGCGTACAAGGACATCGACTCGGTGATCGCAGACCAGCGTGACCTCGTCGACGTCGTGGCCCGCCTGCAGACCCTGCTCTGCGTGAAGGGTTGACCCCCACCCTGCCGCCGCCCACCCACGGGCGGCGACAGGGTGCTGTACTGGGGGCATGAAGATCACCGTCACGGGCACCAGCCGGAGCAAGGTGCCGGCCGAGCGCGCCCACGTCACGTTCACCGTCACCCGGCGGGGCACCGACGCGGACCGGGTCATCGAGGAGGTCAGCGCCGCTGCCCAGGAGGTCCGCGCGCTCCTCGACGAGCTCACCCCAGACGACGACGGCGACGAGGCGCACCTCTCCGGGCTGCGCACCTGGACCGACCTCGTGCCGGACCAGGAGCCCGTCCACATCGCGCAGGTCGACGGCTCCGTGCGGGTCTGGGAGCTCGCCGAGCTCGGAGCCTTCCTCGCCCGACTCGCCGCCGTCGATGGCGTCTCGGTCGGCCACGTCGAGTGGAAGCTGACCCAGGACACCCGCGACGCGGCCGAACCCGAGGCGATCCGCGACGCCTTCCACGACGCCCGCCAGCGCGCCCGATGGATCGCGGCCGCCGCGGGCCACCAGGGGGTCAAGGTGATCTCCGTGACCGACGGCGGGCTGGGCCCGTCCCTCCACGCGCGGCAGGCGTTCTTGAAGGCTGACGGTTCGCCGTCGCTGGACCTCGACCCGGTCGACGTGGAGATCTCCGTCAGCCTCGCCGTCGAGTTCGAGGCCACCGCCTCCCAGTGACCTCGCGGAGGCCCCGAAGTCGCTGACCATCCGCTGAACTACATTGAGGGAGTTCTCCCAACCCCTTCTCTCTGACCCCGGAACGTGGTTTCATGGGTGAGTAGGTCGAGGGGGAAACCGACTGCAGCATGGGGGCTGGGAGAGACATGAAACTACGTGGCATCACTTCGGTGCTTGCCGCTGGCGTTGCCGTCTCCCTGGTCTGGCTGGTCGGTGCGAGCGGTGAGGAGCCAGCCCTTGAGGCCGTGCCCGCTGCGGGCATGATGCAAGCCCCGCCCGCGCCCGGCGCGAACCGCGCATACGACACCGTCCGTGACGCCTTCGGCGACGATTTCGTGGACCTGCTCGGCGTGGAGTATTCGCTTGCCCCGGACGGCGACCTCCCCGCGCCAGACCGTGAGTTCCTCACCTTCGACCCGTACAACGCTCCCACCCCCGAGGTGATCCAGCCAGACGGCAGCACCGACGCCGCCGTCGTGGTGCCACTCCCCACCGCCCCGGCGACGATCGCCACCGCCAGCGTCGAGGCGGTTGAGGCCGTCGAGGGGAAGAAGGGCGCGCACCTCGCCCAGCCCGTCAAGGGCCGCTCCACCTCCCGGTTCGGGATGCGCTTCCACCCCGTACTGCGCGTCTACAAGCTCCACACCGGCCACGACTGGGCAGCCCCCTGCGGGACCCCCGTCGGCGCGGCCGCGGCCGGCACCGTCGTGCGCACCGGATGGGCCGGCGGCAACGGCGTGCAGGTCAAGATCGACCACGGCACCATCAACGGCTACCGCGTGGTCACCACCTACAACCACCTCTCGTCGATCGGTGTGAAGGTGGGCCAGCAGGTCGACTCGCTCCAGGGCGTCGGCCGCGTCGGCAACACCGGCTACTCCACCGGCTGTCACCTCCACTTCGAACTCATCGTCAACGGCCAGTTCACGGACCCCATCCCCTGGCTCAACGGCGAGTCCACCGTCGTGGACCTGACGAAGATGGACAACGTCATCGTCCCGACCACCTCGCCGCAGCCCACCATCCCTCCGTCCACGGATTCCCCGCAGCCCACGCTCCCATCGCTGCCTGTCTCGCCCAGCGGGTCGCCTTCGGTGAGCCCCACGGAGACTGGATCGCCGACGCCCGGCACGGAGTCGCCGACGCAGTCGCCCAGCACGCCCGGCAGCCCCAGCGGGTCGCCCACGGATGAACCGTCGAGTTCCGGTTCGCCCAGCGCGACGCCCACCGATCCCACTCCTGAGCCCAGCGGTTCGGAGTCGCCGACCCCTGATCCCACGACGGATCCCACGAGCCCCACGCCGGAGCCCACGACAGACCCCACCACCCCGAATCCCGATCCGACGCCGAAGCCCGAGCCGACGACGTCGTCCCCCGCGCCGGATCCCACCACGCCGCCGCCCAGCCCCACGGCGCCGCCCAGTAGCACGGCACCGCCGCCGAGCGACACCGCCCCGCCGTCGTCAGACCCGGCGCCGACGCCGACGCAGTCCGCCAGCACCCCGGCGGCGGATCCCGCGCCCTCGCCTTCCGAGTGAACTAGTCGTTCAGCCTCCGCGCCAGCCAGTCGACGAGCGGCGCAGCCCCGCGCCAGATGCCGCGCACCTGCTCCGCGAACGCCTCCTCCCCGGTTGCGGTGACCTCCCGCATCGCGCTGAGTGAGCGGTACCGCAGCAACTCGATGCGCGGATGGTCCTTCGTGAACCCACGAGGAGACGTGCGCAGGCTGTCACCGGTGATCAGCCACCCGTCGTCGCGGTACCCGTCGACCAGGCCCTGCAGCTGGGTGCCCGAGCGTTCGTCGTCGATCGCTGCACGCAGCCTCGCGAGCGCATCGGGTTCGGCCCGGTAGAAGCCGCCCCCGGCGAACGCCTCTTCGTCGTTGACCTCCACGTAGAACCCGCAGGCCGGGGCCAGCCCCACATACGCTCCTTGGTGTCCCTTGTAGGGCGTCTTGTCCTTCGAGAACCGCACGTCGCGGTACGGCCGGTAGACCTTCGCCGCGCCGAACTCCTCCTTGAGCATCGCCACCACCCGCGTGAGGGGCTCGCGCACCTGGGTGTCATAGCGCTCCTTGTTCTGCAGCCAGAACTCGCGCGTGTTGCTTACCCGAAGGTCTCGGTAGAAGTCTGCGGCGGGCAGCGGGAACTCAGCCATGCCTTCGATTGTGCCTCGCCACGGTCACCGCGTGTCAGCGGTGGGGAAGCTCCGTCCACACCGCGACCACATCGGAATCGGAGCCTTCCGCCACCTCACGGATGGTCTCGGCATAGTGGGCGATGGAATCGAAAGAGTCCTCGCCGTGCGAGACCACCCACATCGTCACGTGCCGCTCGTTCAGCCGCACGGGGCGCGGGAAGTGGGCCCCGCCCTCGTAGGCTTCGTCCTCCTCGCGTTCCAGGGAGGACCACCACTCGTCGATCGCGGCCCACAGCGCGTCGCCGTTGTCGTAGGAGTGCAGGTCAACCTGGAGGGTGACCGTGGACTCCTCGGTCCACTTCACGGGGCCGATCTGATGCCAGTCGTAGTTGAGTTCGTACTTCTTTGCCATGTGTGAAAGGTACAACTGGCGGCCGACACATGCGGGCGCCGCGTGGCGCGGATCTGCGGCCGCTCAGAGCCGGTAGAAGCGCTCCGCGTTGTCATGGAACAGCGCCCGCCGCCGTTGCCTTCCATGCTAACCGGGGACACGGTCGCGTTTCGGCCGTCTGCGCCGTCGGGACCCCCGGAGGGATAGGGGGCCACGTCTTGGTGGGTGCGATGACGCCCAAACGCGCACGAAAGGCGAATGAAAGGCCATTGATGGCCCGTGGATGCGTGCTTTCGCGCGCGCGCACGGTAGTATTGGCACGTTAAACGGCGCTGGGGCACCCCGGCGCCCGTTTGTGTGGACAGGAGCATTGTGTCGGAAGACCTGAACATCGACGAGGACCTCATCCCCCAGGAACGCATGGAGGGGTTGCAGGACAAGGGTGACAGCACCGTCTCCGGATCCTACGACGCAGACCAGATCTCCGTCCTGGAGGGGCTCGAGGCGGTGCGCAAGCGCCCGGGCATGTACATCGGCTCGACGGGTGAGCGCGGCCTGCACCACCTCGTCTACGAGATCGTAGACAACTCCGTCGACGAGGCGCTCGCCGGTTACTGCGATTCCATCGAGGTCGAACTCATCGAGGACGGCGGCGTCCGCGTCAAGGACAACGGCCGCGGCATCCCCGTCAAGGAGCACCCCGTCGAGAAGATCCCCACGGTCACGCTCGTGCTGACGGTCCTGCACGCCGGCGGCAAGTTCGGCGAGGGCGGCTACAAGGTCTCCGGCGGCCTCCACGGCGTGGGTTCCTCCGTCGTCAACGCGCTGTCCGAGCGGATGATCGTCGACGTGCGCCGCGACGGGTTCCGCTGGCACCAGGAGTTCGAGTACGGCGTGCCCGTGACGGAACTGGAGCAGATGGAGGCCACGGAGGAGACCGGCACCACCATCACGTTCTACCCGGCCACCGACATCTTCGAGACCACCAACTTCAACTACGAGACGCTGGCCACCCGCTTCCGCGAGATGGCGTTCCTTAACAAGGGCCTGCGCCTCTCGCTGCTGGACGTGCGCCCCGAGCGCCAGGTCGCCACCGGTGACGAGGACGAGGTGGACACCCCGTACGACGAGTTCCTGTACGAGAACGGCCTCATCGACTACGTCAAGTACCTCTCCGGCTCGAAGGAGGCGATCCACCCCACCGTCATCGACGTCGAGGCGCACTCGCCGGAGCAGGGCATGGGCGTCGAGATCGCGATGCAGTGGAACACCTCGTACTCCAGCAGCGTCTACACGTTCGCCAACACCATCAACACGCATGAGGGCGGCACGCACGAGGAGGGCTTCCGTGCTGCGCTGACCAACACGGTCAACCGTTGGGGTGAGTCCTGGGGCCTCGTGAAGAAGCGCGAGGACAGGGTCAGCGGCGACGACATCCGTGAGGGCCTCACCGCGATCGTGTCCATCAAGGTGTCCGAGCCCCAGTTCGAGGGCCAGACCAAGACCAAGCTCGGCAACACAGAGGCCCGCGGCTTCGTGCAGCGCGTGCTCAACGACCGCTTGGGTGACTGGTTCGAGCGCAACCCCGCAGAGGGCAAGGACATCGTCCGCAAGTCCCAGGCCGCGGCGGCCGCCCGCATCGCGGCCCGCAAGGCGCGCGACATGGCCCGCTCCCGCAAGGGCCTCCTCGGCGGCTCCGGCCTGCCCGGCAAGCTCGTCGACTGCCAGTCGACCGATCCCAGCGAGTGCGAACTGTTCATCGTCGAGGGCGATTCCGCCGGCGGCTCCGCCCGCGGCGGCCGCGACCCCCGCACGCAGGCGATCCTCCCCATCCGCGGCAAGATCCTCAACGTGGAGAAGGCGCGCATCGACCGGATCCTCGCCAACAAGGAGGTCGAGGCCATCATCAACGCGCTCGGCGCCGGCATGCAGGAGGACTTCGACCTCAACAAGCTGCGCTACCACAAGCTCGTCCTGATGGCAGATGCCGACGTCGACGGCGCGCACATCCGCACGCTGCTGCTGACGCTGTGTTTCCGCTTCCTGCGCCCCATGATCGACGCCGGGCACGTGTACCTCGCCCAGCCGCCGCTGTTCCGCCTGCGGTGGACCAACTCGCCGCATGAGCTGGCTTACACCGACGCCGAGCGCGACGCCCTGCGCGAGGAGGGGCTGAAGAACGGCAAGAAGCTGCCGCAGGTCAACCCCATCCAGCGCTACAAGGGCCTCGGCGAGATGGACGCCGACGACCTCTGGGAGACCACGATGGATCCGGAGAACCGCATCCTGCTCCAGGTCACCCTCGAGGACGCCGCGATGGCGGACCAGATGTTCTCGATCCTGATGGGCGAGGACGTCGAGCAGCGCCGCACGTTCATCCAGCGCAACGCCAAAGACGTCCGCTTCCTCGATATCTAGGCCGCAGATGCATCCCTCCGCTACACCCGCCCCAAATCTAGATTTGGGGTCGTCTATGGGCGCAAATCTAGATTCGGTGGATTCGCCCCTTCCGCCCATATCTAGATTCGGGTTCCCTGACGACATCAAATCTAGATTCGGGCCCTCTCAGATCCACACCCACCACCACCTTCCGGAAGGTTCACTGACGCATGGCTGACGACGTCGACAAGGACGAACTCAAGGCACCCGCGCTGGGCCGCGTGGAACCCATCGACCTGCAGGTCGAGATCCAGAACTCCTATCTCGATTACGCGATGAGCGTGATCGTCGGGCGCGCCCTGCCCGACGTGCGTGACGGCCTCAAGCCGGTCCACCGCCGCGTGCTGTACGCGATGTGGGATGGCGGCTACCGCCCCGACCGCGGCTGGAACAAGTGCTCCCGCGTGGTCGGCGAGGTCATGGGCCTCTACCACCCGCACGGTGACTCCGCGATCTACGACGCGCTGGTGCGCCTCGCGCAGCCGTGGGCCATGCGCCTGCCGCTCGTCTCCGGCCAGGGCAACTTCGGCAGCCAGGGCAACGACAAGGCCGCGGCCATGCGGTACACCGAGTGCAAGATGGCCAACCCCGCCGTCGAACTGGTGCGCGAGATCGAGCAGAACACCGTCGACTTCCGGCCAAACTACGACAACCGCGAGATGGAGCCCGTGGTCCTCCCGGCGCGGTTCCCGAACCTCCTCGTGAACGGCTCGACGGGCATCGCCGTCGGCATGGCCACCAACATCCCCACGCACAACCTGCGCGAGGTCAACGACGCCGTGCAGTGGGCCCTCGAGCACCCCGAGGCCTCCCGTGAGGAGCTCCTCGAGGCCGCGATGCAGCGGATCCAGGGCCCCGACTTCCCCGGCGGCGCCCTGATCGTCGGGCGCTCCGGCATCGAGGAGGCCTACCGCACCGGCCGCGGCTCGGTGACCATGCGCGCCGTGATCGACATGGAGGAGGACAACAAGGGCCGCCAGCTCCTCGTCATCACCGAACTGCCCTACATGACCAACCCCGACACCCTGGCGCTGCGCATCGCAGACCTGGTGAACTCGGGCCGCCTCACCGGGATCGCCGACATCCGCGACGACACGTCGGCGCGCACCGGCCAGCGCCTGGTCATCGTGCTCAAGCGCGACGCCCAGCCGCGCGTCGTGATGAACAACCTGTACAAGCACACCGCGCTGCAGGACACGTTCGGCTGCAACATGCTGGCCATCGTCGACGAGGTGCCCCGCACCCTGCGCCTCGACCAGTTCATCTCGTTGTGGATCAAGCACCAGCTCGAGGTCATCCGGCGCCGCACCCAGTGGCAGCTGGACGAGGCCGAGCGCGCCGCGCACCTCGACCGCGGCCTGGTCAAGGCCCTCAACATGCTCGACGAGGTCATCGCGCTGATCCGTGCGAGCAAGACCGCCGACGAGGCGAACAAGGGGCTTCAGGAGCTGCTCGGCATCGACGAGTTGCAGGCCCGCAACATCCTCGACCAGCAGCTGCGCCGCCTGGCGTCGATGGAGATCCAGAAGATCGTTGACCGCCTCGCCGAGCTCGAGCGCAAGATCGCGGACCTGAAGGACATCCTCGGCGACGAGGCCCGCCAGCGCCGCATCATCGCGGCCGAGCTGCAGGAGATCGTCGACAAGTACGGCAACGAGCGCCGCACGCGCATCGTCGCGGCCGATGGCGACTTCTCCGAAGAGGACTTCATCCCCAACGACGACGTGGTGGTCACCATCACGCACGGCGGCTACGCCAAGCGCACGCGCGCGGACCAGTACCGCGTGCAGAAGCGCGGCGGCAAGGGCGTGCGGGGCGCGTCGTTGCGTGCCGACGACGAGGTGCAGCACCTCTTCACCACCACCAACCACCAGTGGATCCTGTTCTTCACGAACTTCGGGCGCGTGTACCGTGCGAAGGTGTGGCACCTGCCGGAGGCAGGCCGCGACGCGAAGGGCGGCCACGTGGCAGGCTTGATGAGCTTCCTGCCCGACGAGCGGATCGCCCAGGTACTGACCATCAACTCGTACGACGACGCCCCGTACCTGCTGCTGGCCACGAAGAACGGCCTGGTCAAGAAGACCGACCTCAAGGCCTACGACTCCCCGCGGCAGGCCGGCGTCATCGCCATCAACTTCCGCGAGGAGGGCGACGAACTGATCGGCGCCCAGCTCGTGTCCCAGTTGGATGACGTGCTGCTGATCTCCCGCAAGGGCCAGGCCATCCGCTTCGAGGCGAACGACGCGCAACTGCGCCCGATGGGCCGCGCCACGTCGGGCGTCACCGGCATGAAGTTCCGCAAGGGCGACGAACTGCTCTCCATGGCCGTGCTCCGCCACGATGAGGACCAGTCCGAGCAGTACGTGTTCACCGTCACCGACGGTGGGTACGGCAAGCGCACCGCGGTCGACGAGTACCGCGTCCAGGGCCGAGGCGGCCTCGGCATCAAGGCCATGAAGCTCAACGAGGACCGTGGCAAGCTGGTCGGCGGCCTGATCGTCGGCGAGCACGACGAGGTCATCGCGATCAAGAACTCCGGCCAGGTCACCCGCTCGGCCGTCTCCGACGTCCCCGCGAAGGGCCGCGACACGATGGGCGTGAAGTTCGTCGGCGTCCGTGGCGACGACGAAGTGGCCGTCATCGCGCTCTACCCTGAATCCGAAGACGCGGAGGAGGACGAGGCGACGGAGGAAGCCGTAGACGGTACCGTAGGGGAAACCGCTGCTGAGGAGGCGGCGGTTGTGAGCCCTGAGGAGTCAACTGATGAGTGACGCGCCGCGCTGGCCGGGAGCCGACGGTGGCCCCGGCCTCGACTTCTCGCCGTACCGCAAGGACACGGACGAGACGGCCGAGGCGGTCGAGTCGCCCGGTTCCGCCGCCGACGAGACCCAGGTGCATTCCCCGGTGTCGCCCGGTTCGGCAGCCGATGACACCCAGGTACACAGCCCCGTGTCGGCCGGCTCCGCCGCCCGGGTCGACGCCGAGCACTCGGAGGACGGGGACAAGCACGACGACGTGAAGCATTCGGAATCCGCTGGTGTGGCCCCTGTGCCCCCGCAGGTTGCCGAGCGCGCAGCACGCACTGCGCAGGAGTGGGCTGCGATGCCCGTCGGCCCCGGCGCCCGCGCTGCAGGCCCCGGCATGGCCGCCCCCGCGGCCGGTGCCGCTGCCGGCGCCGCCCTCGGTGCC
>DURG01000089.1 GCA_012837465.1 Propionibacterium sp.
GGAAGGTTGGCGCGCTAGCGGAAGGTTGGCGGGCCAGCGGAAGGTTGGCAGTCAGTCGTCGCGCTCCCAGCGACGGGTCGCGATGTCGGCGACCAACGCGCTGTCGAGCATCATCAACGCCCGACGCAGGCCGGCCCCGTCGATGCCGTCGGGGGTGTCGATGCGCGGCTTCGTGGGCGCGCCGGAGCGGTGATGCGAGACGAGTTCGGCCACGGCGTCGAGCCGGTTCGTGACCTCCTCGCTCAGCATGCGGCGCTGCTGGCCGCGCTTGGAGAACTCGACGGCGAACGCCTCGTGCTCGTCCATCACCCCCGGGTCCTCGGTGAGGAGGAGCGTGCCGGTGGAGCGCAGGATCTGGATGCCGCGCTCGAGGTCGCCGCTGCCGAAATCGGCTACCGCGGCCTCCAGGATGGGGTTCTGTCCCACCTCCACCTGCTCAGCGAGGAGGATGAAGTGGGCACCCATGATGCGTTCCCGGCGGCGGGCGTGCTCGTCCTCGGGCGAGAGCATGCGCTCCTGGTCCGGGCTGGACATGGCGGTCGAGTCGAGGATCTCGCGGCCGCGGTCCTCGGGCTGGGCGAGGGTGTCGCGCAGCTTGAGCGGCTTGATGAACACGGTGGCGATGAGCGACAGCGCGGTCAGCACCGGCAGCACGAGGAACACCGCGTGCATGGAATCGGCCAGCGAGGCGCGCATGACGTCGGCCAACTCCGTCGGGAGGTAGGCCAGCTTGCCGGGGTTGAGGACGGCGTTGGGGTCGAGCCCGCCGGTGGGCACCTTCGCCTCCAACTCCGGCGTCATCCGGGCCTCGATGCCGGACATGAGCTGCGTGGTCATGATGGTGCCGGCGATGGCGGTGCCGAGGGTGTTGCCGATGTTGCGGAAGAACTGCAGCGATGAGGTGGCGGTGCCGAGGTCGCGGCGCTGCACCGCGTTCTGCACGGCCAGCATGTAGATCTGGAACGCGAGGCCGTAACCGAAGCCGAGCACGCCCGTCGCCAGGACCACTTCCATCTTTGTGCTCTGCTGGTCGAGGCCGAGCATGAGGAAGGACGCGACGATCTGGATCGCGCCGCCCGCGACGGCGAACTCCTTGTAGTGCCCGGTCTTGGTGATGAGGTTGCCCACGACGATGCCCACCGCGAACAGCGTCACGTTCATGGGCATCAGGATCAGGCCGGATTCGGTGGCGCTCATCCGCAGCACGCCCTGTGCGTACACCGGGATGTAGATCAGGACGGCCATCATGCCCATGTTCATGAAGAACGCGGCGACGGTGGACACGGTGAACACCGAGTTGCGGAACAGGTCCAGCGGGACGATCGGCTCCTGGGCCTTGCGTTCGATGAGCACGAAGGCGACGATGAACACGGCGCCGACGGTGAGCAGGAGCAGCACCTGCGGCGTGAGCCAGCCGGTGGCGCCGCCGAGGCTGATGCCGAGCAGCGATGCCGACACGCCGATGGTCATCGTCGAGATGCCCGCGTAGTCGATCTTGCCGGTGGTGGATTCCTCGGGCACATGGAGGTGCTTGATCACGATCAGCAGGGCGATGAGGCCCACCGGCATGGAGATGTAGAACAGCCAGCGCCAGCTCGAGACGTCGGTGATCCAGCCTCCCAGCAGCGGCCCGGCCACCTGCGAGGCGCCCATCACTGCGCCCATGTAGCTCTGGTACTTGCCGCGCTGGCGGGCGGGGATGATCGCGCCGAGGATCGTCTGGCTGAGCGGCATCAGGATGCCCATGCCCATGCCCTGGATGGTGCGGGCGAAGATAAGGAACCCGAAGCTGAACGCCAGGCCCGACAACACGGAGCCGAGCATGAACAGCAGCAGGCCGATGATGTAGAACCGGCGCCGGCCGAAGATGTCGGCGAGCTTGCCGCTGATCGGGGTGATGACGGCGGAGACCAGCATCACGATCGTGGAGAGCCAGGAGTACCAGGCCAGGCCGCCGAGGTCGGCGACGATTCGCGGGATGGCGGGGCTGACGATGGTCTGGGAGATCGACGCGGTGAACATGCCGATCATCAGCCCGAAGTACGCCCATTTGATCTTGGCGAAGTCGAAGGCAGCTGGCTGTTGGGTCACGAGCGCAGGTTACGCCTGAGGGCGAGCGGTTGAGAAATCTGATCCCACGGATCAGACGGCGCGCACCCACCGCTCGCCTGCGGGCGTGAAACCGACCCGCGTGAGGTAGTCGCGGGCCTGCTTGGCCGGGTTCTCGACGACCACGCGCTCCAGCCCCAGGTCTTGGAAGATGCCGGAGCGGCGATGGACGAACTCTCCCGGAGTGAAGTCGCGGAAGCGGGGGCTCACCCAGTCGAGCTCCACCACGCCGTCGGCCCCCTCCTCCCGCACCACGGTGACGCCGACGGTTTCGTCACCCTTGACCACCAGCCAGGCATGCCTCCTGCCCTTCTCCAGGCGAGCGGGATCGAACCCCCAGTTGGCCTTGATGTCGGCGGCGTGGACTGTGAGCACGCGCTGCAGGTAGCCGTCTTCTGGGCGCACGGGCACCACTTCGTAGACGGCCTCGTCGTGGCGTTCGCGGTACAGCTTGGTCAGCCAGAAGATGTTGATCAGCACGATGACGCCATTCATGGCCATGAACGGCCACACGCCGATCACGCCGTTGTAGATGGCGGCAATCAGCGAGCCGGTGAGGTTCATCCAGCGGAATCGCAGCACGCGACCCAGCGTCAACGACCACACAACGAGGATGGAACCCAGCCATCCGAAGATCTCCAACCACATGTTCGTCCCCTTCGACGGTGCCGCGATGCTACACGTGCCCGCGCAGCGCCCGTGGCGAGTTCGCTGAGGAACGCTTACGCGGTTATGTGGCAGGGACCTCTGCCGGCGTGCGCAGTTCGCGCACGAAGGCGACCCCGAACGCCAGGATCGGGATGGCCAGCAGCGCGCCGAGGATGCCGGAGATGACGGCGCCCGCGGTGAGGCCGAGGAGCACGGCGAGGGGGTGGAGGTCGACGGCCTTGCCCATCACGAGGGGCTGCAGGAACGTGCTCTCCAACTGCATCACGAGGATCACGGCGCCGAGCATGATCAGGGCGGTGACCCAGCCATGGGAGACCAGCGCGAGGACGACGGCGACGGCGCCGGCCACCGTCGCGCCCACGATGGGGATGAAGGACAGGAAGAAGGTCAGCGCGAAGAGGGCGGCGACCAGCGGCACGTTGAGCAGCAGCGCGGCCAGGGCGACGCCGGCCGCGTCGACGGCGGCCACGATCACCGCGGAGCGCATGTAGGCGACCAGCGAGGTCCAGCCGCGCTGGGCCGCCCTGTCGACCGGCTCGCGGTAGTGGCGCGGCATCAGGACGCCGAGCGACCCGCTGAAGATCCGTCGGCCCTGGTAGGCGAAGAAGAAGGTCGCCACCAGCGCCGTGGCCAGGCCGGCGAAGAAGTTGCCGAAGGCCCCGCCCACCGACGCCGCGGCCCCGGCGATCGCGGACGACTTGGTCTGCAGCCAGGCCGTGCCCTGCGCGATCCATTCGTTGAGCCGGGCCTGGTCGATGCCGAACGGCAACGTGCCCAGCCAGGCCACCAGGGCCTGGAAGCCCTCGCGCGACTGCTCGAGCAGCGCCGGCCACTCGGCCGCGACCTGCGTGCCGACGAACGTCAGCAGCCCGCCGACCACGAGGATCAGCAGGAGCAGAGCGAGGACCGAGACGAGGGCGGGGGGCCAACCCCACCGTCGCAGCAGCGAGACCAGCGGGTGCAGCATCGCGGTGAGCAGCACCGCCAACGCCACGGGGACGGTGATCTGGGAGAAGTAGGCCAGCACGAGGAACAGTCCGACGATGCCCAGCCCGATGAAGCCGAGGCGCCACGCGTAGCCGGCGGCGACGGTGAGGCCGCGGGGGATGTCCGGCTCGAGCGCGGCGCGCCCGTCGGTCGGCACGGGCACGTGGACGACGACGGGGTCGGCGGGGCGCGCGGGCTCGGGGGCGAACATGCGCCGCAGCGCGGGGATCAACGACACGGGGACTCCTCTCGGCGGTCACAGCGTAATGCCTCGGGGTGTCGACCCGGATCGACCGCGGTCGCACGGGGGAATGCGACGAGCAAATGGATGGGGGTCACGGAACCGCAACGCCGTTGCTCCGGCGTGTCGGGACCGTGACCCCATCCATTTGCTCAACGTCAGGAGGCCAAGGCGGGCTCCTTGAGCTGTGCCGCCCTGCCGGACTCGACGGCGGGCCGGGCTCCGCGTCGACGGCGCAGCAGGCGCATCGCGTTGACGATCACGACGAGGACGGAGGCCTCGTGGACCAGCATGCCGATGGCCATCGTCACGCCGCCGAAGAGGACGCCGGCCAGCAGCGCCGCCACGGTGACCAACGCGATCGCGATGTTCGAGCGCATCACGCCGGCCGTGCGCTTCGCCAGCGAGATCGACTCGGGGATGCGGTCCAGGTGGCTGGTCATGAGCGCGATGTCGGCGGTCTCGATCGCGACCGGGGAGCCGGCGGCTCCCATCGCGATGCCGATGTCGGCCAGTGCGAGAGCGGGGGCGTCGTTGACGCCGTCGCCGACCATCGCAACGGTGTGGCCCTCGGCCTGCAACTGCTTGATGACGCCGAGCTTGTCCTCGGGCAGCAGCGACGCCCGGGCGTCGTCGATGCCGACCTGGGCGGCGACGGCGTCGGCCACGCGCTGGTTGTCGCCGGTGAGCATCAGCACGCGCCGGGCGCCGACGCGGTGCAGGGCCTCGACGAGGGCGGGCGCCTCGTCGCGGACGGTGTCGGCGACGCCC
>DURG01000090.1 GCA_012837465.1 Propionibacterium sp.
AACGGCGTCGACGAGGCGCTCCACGTCACGCTGCGTGCCGGGGTAGAGCACGACGTCGGGTACGCGGCCCAGGTCGCCGCGACGCACGCGCACCAGGTCACGCACGCCCTTGCCGAAGGCGTGCACGACGCGGGTCTCGTCGTCGCTCTGCACGTAGTGCTCGCCGAGGATCTGCACCAGCTTGGTGCGCAGCGCGTCGCTCAGCTGGGAGGCCGGCACCTGCAGGGTGGAGAAATCCGGGATGTGCTTGACAGGTTCGGTGATGTCGACGCCGACCTTGTTCTGCACGAAGGGGGCGAACTTGGGCTTGTCCTTGTAGCCGTACTCGTGGCCCTCTTCACCCCAGCCCCACCACTTCTGCTGCTTGACGCCCTCGATCATTGTGGGTCCTCCTGCTTGTCGGCCTGCTCCCTGGCGTGCTCTGCCAGGGCTGCGATTTCTGTCTCGTGTGCGCGGTCCAGCGCCACCTTACGCTCATACTCGGCCAGCGTCTTCTTGCCGTAGGCGCGGGCGGTGGTGTCGTGGAGCTGCAGCACCTGGCGGCGCATCCGCTCGTTGAACTCGTGGGCGATCTCGCCCGGTAGCGGGGTCATGGGGCGGCCGAACACCACGTGCACCTCTGGGCGGCCCTTCGGCAGGTGCTTCTGCTTCGACGGCCACGCCTCGTAGGCGCCGACGAGGGCCACGGGCAGGGCGGGCACGCCGCGGGAGATGCACAGGGAGGCGACGCCTGGCACGTACGGGCCCATCGCCCCAGTGCGGGAGCGGGTGCCCTCGGGGAACAGCAGCAGCGGCACGCCGTCGGAGAGGAGTTGGCCGGACATGCCGCGTTTGCCCTTGCCGCCCTTGCCGCGGTCGATCGGGAAGCCGTTCATGAACAGCGCCATCGAGACTGACTTGAGCCAGTTGCCGAAGAAGAAGTCGCCCGCGGCTCCCGTGGCGACGCGCTTGGACAGCCGTGAAGGCAGTGAGCACAGGATCAGCGGGGCGTCGAGGTGCGAGGAGTGGTTGCCGAACACGATGAACGCGCCCTCGACCGAGTCGAGGTTGTTGACGCCGTGGACGTGCACCTTCAACATCCGCATCAGCGCGGGCTTCAGGAGCAACAGTTGGGCCGTCTGGCGGGTGGTCGCCTGAATCTTGGACGTGTAGCGCGTGTTGCCCGATTCGAGTTCGGCGGCCACGTCAGTGCTTCCTGGAGGCGGACAACAACTTCGAGAACCAGCGGGTCAGCGCGCGGGGGCCATGGTCGCCTACGAACAGGGCGATCTTCCACTTCCAGTCCGGCACGGACTCGAAGCGCCCCTTGGCCGAGTCGTCGAGTGCGGTGCGCACGAGCTTGACCGGGTCGATCCAGACGAAGCCGGGCAGCTTTGACGCGTTGATGCCGGCGCGCTCGTGGAACTCGGTCTTCACCCAGCCCGGCAGCAGGGCGGTGGCGGTGACGCCGGTGCCCGACAGTTCGAGGGCGAGCGAGTTCGAGAAGGTTCGCGCCCATGCCTTGATGGCGGAGTAGTTGCCGGAGAAGATCGCCGAAGACGAGGAGGCCACCGTGATGATCTGGCCGGAACCGCGGGCCTTCATCGCCCGGGCGGCGGCGCCACTGAGGATGAACACGGCCACGCACATGACCTCGATGGCGTTGGCGTTGAGTTCGACCTCGTCGGGATTGAGCGCGGTGGAGTGCAGGCCGAAGCCTGCGTTGTTGATCAGGATCTCGATGGGGCGGCTGGCGTCCTCGAGCCGCTCGGCGATGCGGTGCATGTCGTCGCGGTTGGTCAGGTCAGCCGTGATGGTCTCGACGGCGATGCCGTGGCGCTGCGAGAGGTCGGCGGCGACGGACTCGAGGCGCGCGGTGTCGCGGGCCACGAGAACCAGGTCGGTGCCCCGGCGCGCCAGTTCCTGCGCGAACGCATGACCGATGCCGGAGGTGCCGCCCGTGATCAAAGCTGAAACCATGACCTCTAAGGTACGCCACTTCGGAGGGCCCCCGCGACGCGCATCTGGCGGTGGTGAGCGGTCTTGGTTGTGTTTCCACAACTGGGTGTGTGGCCTGTTGTGGGAACCGCACAATCATGTGCCGCGGGATCCCGCGCCAACGGTGAGGGCGTCGTCGCCAACCCTCATGCGTCCGCGCCAACGGTGAGGGCGTCGTCGCCAACCTCGTTCGTCCCCGCCAACGGTGAGGGCGTCGTCGCCAACCCTCGTTCGTCCTCGCCGCCGTTCCTGCTCGGTGCCCGTGAAATATCGGGGGCGAGGAGCGAAGTCGGGGGCGGAGAGGAATCTCCGTTGGCGCCGACGCCTCACCGTTGGCGGCGAGACAGGAGCGTTGGCGCGGACGCCTCACCGTTGGCGGCGAGACAGGAGCGTTGGCGCCACAGCGGCTACTTGGAGATGACCGCAAGCGTCTCCTGAGCCATGGCGAGTTCCTCGTTGGTGGGCACCACGAGGATGCGGACGCTGGAGTCCGCCGTCGAGATGTCGCGCGGCTCCTTCGAGCGGATCTGGTTCTTCTCCTCGTCCAACTGGAAGCCGCAGAACGCGAGGCGGTCGATGACCGGCTTGCGCACGTGCGCGGCGTTCTCGCCGACGCCGGCGGTGAACACCAGCGCGTCGACCCCACCCAGCACCGCGATGTAGGAGCCGATGTAGGTGATCAGGCGGTGCACGTAGACGTCGCGGGCCAGCTTGGCCTTCTCGTCGCCCGCCTCGATGGCTGCCTGCACGTCGCGCATGTCTGAGTAGCCGCAGAGGCCCTCCATGCCGGAGCGCTTGTTGAGCAGGGTGTCCACCTCGTCGATCGACATGCCCATGCGCATCAGGTACTTGTGCAGGCCGGGGTCGACGTCGCCCGAGCGGGTGCCCATCACGAGGCCCTGCAGCGGGGTCATGCCCATGGAGGTCTCGACGGCGACGCCGCCGTCGACCGCGGAGATGGAGGCGCCGTTGCCCAAGTGGCACACGATGGTCTTGAGTTCCTCGATCGGCTGGCCCAGGAACTCGGCGGCCTTCTTCGACACGTAGCTGTGCGACGTGCCGTGGAAGCCGTACTTGCGCACGCCGTACTCCTGCGCGGTGGCGTGGTTGATCGCGTAGGTGTAGGCGTGCGGGGGCAGCGTCGAGAAGAACGCGGTGTCGAAGACGGCCACGTGCGGCACGTCGGGCAGCACGGCCATCGCGGCGGCGATGCCGGCGATGCCGGGCGGGTTGTGCAGGGGGGCGAGGTCGGAGAGCTCGACCAGCTTGGCGATCACGGTGGAGTCGATGAGCGTCGACTCCACGAACTTCGAACCCCCGTGCACGGTGCGGTGGCCGACGGCGACCACGTCGTCGATGCTCGGCCCGTGCTCGCGGAACATCTTCACGACGGTGGCCACGCCCTCGGTGTGGTCCGCGAACCGGCGCTGCTCCACGTGCTCCTCGCCGCCCGTCTCGTGGGTGATCTTGCCCACGTCGAGGCCGATGCGCTCCACGAGGCCTACGGCCTCCGGCGTGCCAACCTCCGGATCGAGCAGTTGGTACTTGATCGACGACGATCCGCAGTTGAGCAGAAGGATGCGCTGGCTCATGGGGCTCTCCTAGGTCTGGGGGAGGAGGTGGGTGGTGCGAACCACTTTACGGGCGGGGGTGTCGCGATGTCTCCCGGGGGCAACATGTGGCAACGACGACGGCGGCGCGCCCCTGCAGGAGCGCGCCGCCGTCGTCGGTTGTTCGGGTGGCTCAGATGGACTGGGCCTGGATCGCCGTGATGGTGATCGTGGAGACGATGTCGTCGACCAGGGCGCCGCGCGACAGATCGTTGACCGGCTTCCGGAGGCCCTGCAGGACCGGGCCGATCGCGATGGCACCGGAGGTGCGCTGCACGGCCTTGTAGGTGTTGTTGCCCGTGTTGAGGTCCGGGAAGATGAACACGGTGGCGCGCCCGGCGACCTCCGAGTTCGGCATCTTCTTCGCCGCAACCGTCTCGTCGACGGCGGCGTCGAACTGGATGGGGCCCTCGACCTTCAGTTCGGGGGCGCGCTCGCGCACGATCTGGGTGGCCTCGCGCACCTTGTCGACATCCGCGCCGGAGCCCGAGTCGCCCGTCGAATACGACAGCATGGCGATGCGGGGCTCGATGCCGAAGTTCGACGCGGTGGCCGCGGACGAGATGGCGATGTCGGCCAACTGGTCCGGGGTGGGATCCGGGTTGACCGCACAATCGGCGTAGACGAGCACGCGGTTGCTCATGCACATCAGGAACGAGCCCGACACCACGGAGACGCCGGGGGTGGTCTTGATGAACTCGAGCGACGGGCGGATGGTGTTGGCGGTGGTGTTGATCGCGCCGGAGACCATGCCGTCGGCCATGTCGAGGTGGACCATCATCGTGGCGAAGTAGGACGGATCCTGCACCTTCTCACGGGCCTGCTCGATGGTGACGCCCTTGTGGGAGCGCAGCTTGGCGTACTCCTCGGCGAACTTCTCGACGAGCTCCGGGTCCTCCGGGTTGAGGACGGTCGCGTCGCTGAGGTTGAGGCCGAGTTCGGAGGCGCGCTGGCTGATGCGGGCGTTGTCGCCCAGCAGGATCAGGTCTGCCACCGAGCGCTGCAGCACGACGTCGGCCGCCTCGAGGATGCGGTCGTCCGAGGCCTCCGGCAGCACGATGCGCTGCTTGTTGGCGCGCGCCTGCTCCATGATCTGGTACTCGAACATCGTCGGCGTACGGATCTCGGTGGTGGTCAGGTCGATCTTCTCGAGCAGCGCGCCCTCATCGACGTACTTCGAGAACAACGCGCGGGAGACCTCGATCTTGCGCGGCGAGCTGGTCGACGTGCCGCGCACGCCCTGCAGCTTCACCGCGGTGGAGAAGGTGTCGCCCTGGGTGACCGCGATGGGCAGGTCGATCGTCGAATCAGTGAACAGCTTGGACACGGATTCGGGGATCTCGAAGCCACCCGTGAGCACCAGCGCCGAGAGCGGGCCGTAGTGCGGGGAGCGATGGGCCATCAGCAGGCCGGGGAGGAGGTCGAGGCGGTCCGCCGGCATGATGACGGTGGCCTCGCGCTTGAGGTGCGGCAGCAGGTTCGGCAGCGTCATGCCACCGACGATGGTGTGCAGCGACTCGTGCGCCAGGAACTCGCTCTGCCCCAGCCACTGGGTGGCGCCCACGGCCGCGAACTGGGCCCCGACGGAGGGGGCGCGCAGCACGGGGTGGTTCGGCAGGACGGCAACCACGGCGTCGCGGACGCTGTGGAGCGCCTCGGCGATGTTGCCGGCCTCTGCCTCGTCGGCGTGCGTGGCGACGAGGGCCACGACAGTGTTGTGCCGGCCCTCGAACGCGTCGATGGCCGATTCGGTCATGCGCTTGACCTGATCCGCCGAGCGCTCCGACGCGCGGGCGACGAAGATGATCGGCGAGTTGAGGTTGGCGGCGATGACCGCGTTGTGGTCCAGCTCCAGGGCGGATTCGAAGTCGTCGTAGTCCGAGCCCACGATGACCACGGCGTCGCGCGTGTCCGCCAGCTGGCGGTACTTGGCGACGATGGTGTCGATCGCCTGGTCGGGATCAGCCGCGTACTCCGCGTAGGTCACGCCGACGGCGGATTCGAGCGGCTGGTTGACCCCCTTCGGTGACAGCAGGGCCTTGGTCACGGCATCCGTCTCGAGGGACTGCACGAGCGGGCGGAACACACCCACCGAGCGCACTTGGCGGGCAAACAGGTCGATCACGCCGAGGGCGATGGACGACTTGCTGACCAGCCGCTCCGACGAGGCAATGTACACACTCTTGGTCACGTTGACACCTTACCGTGGATCGAAGGCGAGCAGGAGGGGGCCCATCCCGGCGGGGCTAGGCAGAGAGCTTGCCGGCGGCCTTGACCACCGCGTCGAACAGGTCGTTCAGTTCGCCCGGGCGACGCTCGTTGGGGGCGGCCCCGTCGTCGTCGAACTCGGTGAACAGGTTCAGCGAGATCTGGTTGCGCACGACGTACATGTTGAAGTTGGCGAGGATGAGGCGCCAGTGCTCGACGGCGCGGACGCCGCCCTCCGCGCCGTAGGACACGATGGCCGCGGCCTTCGAGTGGAGTTCGGGGCCGAGGTGGTCGATGGCGTTCTTGAACCCGCCCGGCACCGAGTGGTTGTACTCGGGCGAGACCAGCACGAAGCCGTCGCACGCGGCGAGGGCGTCGCCCCAGCGCTGCACGTTCTGGTTGTCGTACTTGCCCTTGCGTGTGCCCGGGACGACGGAGTCGTTGAGGAGGGGCAGGTCGAACTGCGCCAGGTCGATGAGCTCGTACTCGGCGTCCGTGCGTTCGTTCGCGATGCCCATGACCCAGTCCGCCACGGACTTGCCCTTGCGCCCCTCGCGGATGGAACCGAGGATGATGCCGATCTTCATGTGGGTGCAACCTTTCGTCTGGATGACCCCAGAGTAGTTGAACCATCAACGGAAGGTGAAGTTGTGCCTGCTCGGCCTCCTATCCGGAGGGGAGGAGTGAGCCGATCAGAGCCCTGAGCCCGTCCGCGCCGGTGGGCTCGGCGGCCAGCAGGGGGACCACCGCTGTCCGATGGGCCTGTTTCCCGACGGTGTCGAGGTGCGGTTCTTCAGCCGAGGCCCGCGCCTTCAGCAGCGGGGATGACGTGGACGAGGCCGCCAGTGACTGGTTCACCACCCACGCCCATGGTTCGATGCTGGCGCGGCGTAGCTCCTCCTGCAGGTCGGTGGCCTCCTGCACCGGTGTGGCCTCCGGCAGTGTGACGATCACCATCTTCGTCAGCTCCGGATCCTGCAATCGCATCAGCGGGGTGACGGGGGTGGCTGAGCCCATCCCGCGCATGATGTCGCGATGGTAGGAACCGGTGGCATCCATCAGCAACAGCGTGTGGCCGGTGGGTGCCGTGTCGACGACGACGAACTGGCGCCGCGCCTGGCTCACGAGATGGGAGAACTCGCCGAACACGGCCACCTCCTCGGTGCACGGGCTCATCAGATCCTCCTGCAGCTGTGCCCGGCCGGCCTCGTCGAGGCGTGCGCCCTTCGTGAGCATCACCTTGTCCCGATAGGCCTGGATCGCCGCCCGCGGATCGATTCGCGAGACGGTGAGGTTGTCGTCCGAGGCTCCGGCGAGCACATCATCGAGGTGGGCTGCCGGGTCTGTGGTGGACAGGTGCACGGTCTTGCCGCGCTCGGCCAGGGCCAGCGCGACAGCTGCCGCCACCGTCGACTTGCCGACGCCGCCCTTGCCCATGCACATCACGAGGCCGTGATCCTGGGCGGCGAGTTCCTCGACGAGCGCTCCCAGCCCGTCAGCGTCGACGTGGGTGGGTTCAGCCAGGGAATCGACCGGCTCGGGAGTGGGGTTCAGCAGCTCGCGCAGTTGCTCCACGCCGACGACGGCGACGGCCCGCAGGCCGATCTCCGTGCGATCGAGCGTCCGCAGGAGCGGTGGGAGTTCGGTGATCGCCTGCTGCTCGCGCTGGTGCAGCGCATGGGCCAGCGCGTCCTCACCCGGGTCGTTCAGCAGGGCGTTGACCACCAGGTGCTGCTCCGTGATGCCGACCTTCGCGAGTTCTGCTGAGGTGCGCTCGGCCTCGGCCAGCGTGGACGGCTGGGCGCGCGTGACGAGCACCAGGCGTGTCTGCGTGGGATCGGCGAGGCGCTGGAGCGCGGCCGCGTAGGTGGCGCGGGTCTTGTCGAGGCCGGCCATGGGGCCGAGGCAGGACGCATCGCCCTTGCCCTCATCGAGGAAGCTGGTCCACTCGCCGGGCAGTTGGAGCAGGCGGATCGTATGGCCGGTGGGGGCGGTGTCGAACACGATGTGGTCGTATCCGGCGATGCGGGTGTCGTCGGCGAGCAGATCGGTGAACTCGTTGAAGGACGCGACCTCCGTGGTGCAGGAGCCGGAGAGTTGCTCGGTGATCGACGCGATCTCGGCGGCCGGGAGGAGGTTGCGCACCGGGCCGATGATGCGCTCGCGGTAGGCGTCTGCCGCCTGCTGGGGGTCGATCTCGATGGCGTCCAACCCGTCGACGGCGTTGATGGGGGTGATCTGGTTGCCGATGCCCTGGCCGAATACCTGCGCGACGTTGGAGGCAGGATCGGTGGAGACCAGCAGCATCCGCCTGCCCTCGTC
>DURG01000091.1 GCA_012837465.1 Propionibacterium sp.
GGCAGAGGTGGCGCCCACCACCGCGGCGCCTGCCCCAGCGCCGACGACGAAGGCCGCTCCACAGCCCGTGAAGCCCAACCCACCCGTCGCGCCCGCGCCCAAGCCGGCTCCCAAGCCGGCGCCCAAGCCCCCCGTCGACGATGACGACGACTGGGACGACGACGACGATGACGACGATGACGACGATGACGACGACTGAGGCTGCAACGATGACGGGCTGCTGCTGCCCAAGCTCGACGAAGGGTCAGACGAGGCGGTAACCCAT
The DNA here is from genome assembly GCA_012837465.1 of Propionibacterium sp. Taxonomy (GTDB): domain Bacteria; phylum Actinomycetota; class Actinomycetes; order Propionibacteriales; family Propionibacteriaceae; genus Arachnia. The sequence goes on from DURG01000091.1 coordinate 266, forward strand.
GCCGCGGACGGTCTCGAAGCGCTCCTTGCCCAGCTTGCCGCGCAGGTAGCGCACGTACACGTCGACGACGTTGGAGCCCGGATCGAAGTCGAAGCCCCACACGTTGCTGAGCAACTGCTCGCGGCTCAGCACCTGGCCGGGGTTGCGCAGGAAGGTCTCGGCGAGCGTGAACTCGCGCGCGGACAGGTCCACCCACTCGCCGTCGACTTGTGCCTTGCGGGTGCGGAAGTCGAGCACCAGCCCGTTGTGGGAGAGCTGGGTCGCGCTCTGGCTGCCCTGGGGGTTCTCGGCACGCAGGCGGAGCCGGATGCGGGCGAGGAGTTCCTCGAACGAGAACGGCTTGGGCATGTAGTCGTCGGCGCCGCCCTCGAGGCCAGCCACCCTGTCCTCCACGGAGGAGCGGGCCGTCAGCATGATGACGGGCACGGAGACGCCTTGCCCGCGGATGCGCTCGAGCACCTCGAAGCCGTCGATGTCGGGCAGCCCGACGTCGAGGATGACCATGTCGAAGTTGCCGTGGACGGCAAGCGTCGCACCCTCGACGCCTGAAGCGGTGGCGTGCGACGTGAACCCGGCGGCCTTCAACCCCTTCGCGATGAACCCCGCGATGCGGGCCTCGTCCTCGATGATCAGGATCGTGCTCATAGTTCCACCGGCCTCTCAAGGACGAGTGTAGGCTCCGCGTCGTCCGGGCCCTCCTCCTCGTCCTGCGTTGGTTCTGGCGCGGGCCCGAGCGGCAGCACCAGCGTGAACGTGGATCCGACGCCGGGCTCCGATTCGATGTCGAGCCGCCCGCCGTGCGCGATCATGATCGACTCGACGATGCTGAGCCCCAGACCTGCCCCCTGCGCATGGGCGGCCCCGGTGCGCGTGCGGCCGAAGCGCTGCCGCACGACCTCCAACTGGTCCGGCTCGATGCCAATGCCGCGGTCACGCACCCACATCAGCACCTCGCCGCGTTCGAGGCTGGAGCCGAGCGTGATGGGCGAGCCGGCGTCGGAGTACTTCACCGCGTTGGCGGCCAGTTGCAGCCATGCCTGCGTCATGCGGCCTGGGTCGAGGTAGGCCTCGGTCGACGTGATGCGATCGAGTCGCCAGGCGCGGTCGCCCAGGGCTCGGGCCTTCTCCAGCACCGAGTCGGTGAGGGAGGCCACGTCGTACCACTGAGGCTTGACGAAGTCGGATTCGGTGGATTTGGCGAGCATCAGCATGTCGTTGACGAGCACGCCCATGCGGTCGACCTCGTCCATCACGAGGTGGCGGGTCTCGCGGACGTCGGCCGGGTCGTCGGCGTCGATGAGTTCCATGTGACCGCGCACGACGGTGATGGGGGTGCGCAGTTCGTGGCCCACGTCGTCGAGCAGTTGGCGTTGGCCCTCGACGGAACGCTGGACGCGGTCGAGCATGCGGTTGATGGTGATCGAGAGCGCGGTGAGGTCGTCCTTGCCGCGGACGGGGACGCGGCTGGTGAGATCGCGCTCCTGGATGGAATCCGCTGCCACCCGGAGCTCCTCGATGGGTTTCAGGAGGCGGCCGACGGCGACCCAGGCGACGCCGACCAGCAACAGGACCGTGCCGACGGCGACCATCGCGTACAGCGTCATGGTACGGGTGAGTTCCGCCTCGGACTTCCTGAGGTCGAAGACGTGCACGAGTGCGCCGCTCGCCTCGGGGTAGTGGACGGGCGCCACGAGGACGCGGTAGGTGGTGAGGGGGGTCTCGAAGGAGTCGATGACGATCTGCTGACCGCCAGCCAGGGGCATGACGGCGTCGACGAGGTGGTCGTCGTCCTCGGGGCGCACCTGCACCTCGCGGTCCGCGACCCAGCGCACCGAGTTGTTGACGATGGCGAACTCGCCCTCCGCCCCGCCGATGACGGTGCGGGCGAGGAAGGTGTGCAGCAGCTCGGAAGGCCCGGCGAAGGGATTGCCGGTGTCTGGGTCGACGCCCTTGGTGGCGAGCACGCGCAACTCGTCTCGCGTGCGGGAGAGTTGATGGTCGACGTTCTCCAGGATCGCCTGGTGCTGCAGTAGGGCGACGATGATGCCCGAACTGAGGAGCGCAAGGCCGGCCAACAGGACCATCGCCGCGATGAGTCGCGACCGCAGCGTCACCTTGGTGACGAAATCGGGCTGCGGTGCATTCATGTATCCATCCTGCCAACTCAAAGGGCCAACGACGTTACCAATCGGCCGTATTTCTCCAGTGACAGCATCAAACGCGCAGCCGCTGAGGGATTTGTGAGGCGTTTCTGAGAGCTTTCTCACATGCCCGGCCCCCGGTCCGTATGAGAAACCTCTCATGGTGGCATCGGTGTTGTCCTCATCTGACCCGGATGTGATGATCACATCGACACCCCCTGAAGGAGCACCCGATGTCCCTCAAGACCTCAACCGCCTGGCTGATCGCCGCCGCGTTCGGCGTGGCCGCAGTCGGTGGCGGCCTGCTGGCGGCTGGTGCCGGACCACAGTTGGCGCCCGCCCAGGTCGTCACCACCCCCGCCCCTGCCCCCACCGACGACATGAATGCGATCGTCGTCGAGGCCCCGCCGTCGCCGACCCCCACCGAGGTGATCGTGGTGACCGGCACGGAACACTGTGACGACCTCGACAACAACCTCGTCTGCGACGACGAGGAGACACCCACCCCGACGCCGACTCCGACCCCCACGCCCACCCCGACGGCAGCCGAGGCTCCAGCGGCCCCGGCAGCCTCCGAGGCACCGGCACCTGCTCCCGCCAAGGCCGCTCCGGCCCCCGCACCGAAGAACGCTGCCCCGGCTCCCGCGCCGGTGAAGAAGGCCAGCGCTCCCGTCAAGAAGAAGGCCCCGGCACCGGTCTACTACGACGACGACGATGATGATGACGATGACTGGGATGACGACGACGATGATGATGACGACGACGATGACGATGACGACGACTGAGTAGTCCCCCCACTGGCTGCGAAGCTGACCTCACCAAGACCGACGCACCTAGCCTTCGCGCGGAGCACGCCAACTCCTGACCACTAAGCTGCATGGCAACCTCACCCCAATAGGATGCCAATGCAAAACGACCGCCCCGTCATCGAGATCACCTCACCTCCGGAAGCCCCGCTTCCCGGGTCCTCGATGATCGGGGCGGTCCTGTTTCCCGCCTTCGCGATCATCGGCCTCGCCCTCGGCCTCATCTACTCGATGCCGTGGCTGATCACCTCGTCGCTGGCCATCAGCCTGGCGCTGCTCGCCGTCGTGGGCGGCACGTTCCTGAACCGTCGCGACCGGGCGGGCAAGCTCCGCCTCGACCTCGCCGGCGGCGCCACGCGCATCGCCCCTGCACCCGCCGCCCGCCTGTTCCCCCTCGTCGCTGGCGGGTTGGCCCTGCTCGTGATCCTCGTTGACATCGCATTGCGCATGATGGATTACTTCGCGGACGAGAACGGGCTCACGTTCTCGCTGATGGTCGGCCTCGTCATCGTCTGGGGGCTCGTCGACAGCTGGTACGGCTGGAAGAACCCGCCCGGCCTGAAGCTGACGCCCAAGCAGGTGATCTCGATCGGCAACATGGGCAAGGAGACGGCGGTGCCGTGGTCCCAGGTCTCGGGCGCGCCGACGATGGGTCGCGGCCGGATCACGATCCCCATCGGCAAGGGCGAGACCCAGGTGGGCGCGAACCAGATGGATTCGGACCCCCGGCTGGTCATGGCGCTGATCGATTCCTACCGCGGGCGTCCCGCGCGTCAGGGCGAGTTGGGCGACGGCCGCGTCCTACAGCGGGCGAAGTCGCTGAAGGTCCGCTGAGCCTTGCCGCTGGCTGAGGGGTTGTGAACCGTACTCGGTACGCAACCCTTCACCGAGCCGTCGGCTACTGGAACCAGCCGAAGAACATGCAGCCGATGGTGAAGACCACCATCACCAGGAACAGCCCCACGGTGTAGAGGGTGGCGGCGCCGCCCTCTTCCTGCTCGGCAGGGGCCTGGGCCTGCTGCTCGACGAGGTGGTCGTTGGTTTCGGTCATGAGGCTCCCAACCGGCTGAAGTCAGCGACCAGGGCAACTGCCAGGATCACGAAGACCACCGCCATGAACATGGTGTACATCCAGCGCTTCGGGTGGTCCGAGCGCCAGAAGCGTTTGAGGCTGACGACGCCGTTGACCACGGCGAAGATGCACAGCGCGATGCCGATCGGCGCCGCCACCCAACCGCCGAGCGCCAGCAGCGGCACCACGACGGGGATCACCAGGTAGGTGATGAGGCAGCGGATGCCGGAGATCACCACCGACGTGCGGAAGGCGCGGTGCGCCCCCTCTCCCGAACCTTGGTCGAGCGCGGTGACGCCCAGCATCTTCCGCATGAACCGGTCCGCAGGCGCATTCGAACGGAACGTGGGCACAGCAGATGCCGCTGGGGCATTCGCGAGAGTGTCCATCTCATCCTTCGACGGTGACGGCGGGCGGGCAGTCCGAACAGTGTAACCGCTGCCCAGTGGCTGGCCTCGCCCGCCCACCCTCCAGGTGGCATGGGGAGGGGGAAGGCTGCAGGTGTCCACTATCGAGGGGGCCCCCTCCAATCAGCGGAGGGGCGCCGCCCGATAGTGGACATCTACGGCCGGTGGTTCCGCCAAACCCCCGGTGGAATCGTCAGTTGCCGGATGCAAAGGCCGCGTCGAAGGCTGCCTCGGGGGCGCTGAAGTTCAGCTTCTTGACGAACTCCAAGGCATCGGGCGCACCGACGAGGCGGTCCATGCCGGCATCCTCCCACTCGACGGACAGCGGGCCGTCGTAGCCGATGGCGTTGAGCGCGCGGAAGGCGTCCTCCCACGGCACGTCGCCGTGGCCCACCGAGATGAAGTCCCAACCGCGCCGCGGGTCGGCCCACGGCAGGAGTGACGACAACCGGCCGTTGCGGCCGCCAGCCAGCCGGACCTTCGTGTCCTTGCAGTGCACGTGGTAGATCCGCTCGTGGAAGTCGAGGATGTAGCCCACCGGGTCCACCTGCTGCCACACCATGTGGCTCGGATCCCAGTTGATGCCGAACGCCTCACGGTGGCCGATGGCCTCCAGCGCCGCCTTGGTGCTCCAGTAGTCGAAGGCGATCTCGCTGGGGTGGGTCTCGTGTGCGTAGCGCACGCCCACCTCGTCAAAGACGTCCAGGATGGGGTTCCACCGGTCGGCGAAGTCCTGGTAACCGGCCTGGATGACGTCATCGCCCACGGGCGGGAACATGGCGACGTACTTCCAGATCGACGAGCCAGCGAACCCGGTGACGGTCTTGACTCCCAGCTTGGCGGCCACCCGGGCGACATCCTTGGTGCGCTCAGCGGCACGCTGGCGGACTCCCTCGGGGTCGCCGTCGCCCCAGATGTCGCCTGGCACCATGTCCTTGTGGCGGTGGTCGATGGGGTCGTCGCACACGGCCTGGCCGACGAGGTGGTTCGAGATGGCCCACACCTTGAGGCCGTTCTTCTCCAGGATGTCGAGGCGGGTCTGGAGGTAGCCGTCGTCCTCCATCGCCTTGTCGATCTCGAGGTGGTCACCCCAGGTGGCGATCTCGAGGCCGTCGTAGCCCCAGTCGCCGGCGAGTTGGCACACCTCCTCGAACGGCAGATCGGCCCACTGGCCGGTGAAGAGGGTGATCGGGCGGGTCATGATGAACTCTCCTTGTCTGTGATGCCTTCGATGGGGGTCCAGGCGGCTTGCTGCTCGGCGCTGCGGGCGACTGCATCCAGCACCCGCTGGACGCCGAGGCCCTCGCGGAAGTCCGGTTGCGCTTGCTTGTCCTCCGTGATCGCGGTGAGGAAGTCGACCGCCTGGTGGGTGAAGCCGTGCTCATAGCCCAGCATGTGGCCGGGCGGCCACCAACCCCCGACGTACGGGTGCTCACCCTCGGTGACCACCACGCGGGTAAAGCCGGAATCCGGGCCGCTGCCCTCGTGGAGGTGCAGCACGTTGAGGTCCTCGAAGTCGAAGGCCAGGGAGCCCTTCGAGCCATTGACCTCGATGCGGATGGCGTTCTTCCGCCCAGTCGCGAAGCGGGTGGCCTCGAAGGTCGCCAGCGCGCCGCTGCCCATCCGCGCGAGAAAGATCGCCGCGTCGTCGACCGTGACGGGGCCCATCCCGGCGCCCTCGTCTGCGGTGAACGTGAGGCCCGACGCGCTGGCCCCGACGGGGCGCTCCTTGACGAACGTCTCCATGAGGGCGCTGACGCCGGTGAGCCGGTCACCGGTGATGAACTGGACCAGGTCGACGATGTGGGCGCCGATGTCGCCAAGGGCACCTGAGCCGGCCCGCTCCTTCTGGAGGCGCCAACTGAGCGGGGCCGAGGGGTCGACCAGCCAGTCCTGCAGGTACTGCGCCCGCACGTGGTGGATGGTGCCGAGCCTGCCCGCCTGGAGGATGTCGCGGGCGTGTGAGATCGCCGGCACCCGGCGGTACGTGAAACCCACCATCGTCTTCTGGCCGTTGGCTGCGGCCTTTTCGGCGGCGGCCGCCATCGCCTCGGCCTCCTCGACGGAGTTGGCCAGGGGCTTCTCGCACAGCACGTGCTTGCCGGCCTCCAGCGCCGCGATGGCGATCTCGGCATGGGTGTCGCCCGGGGTGCAGATGTCGACGATGTCCACGTCGTCGCGTTCGATCACCGCCCGCCAGTCGGTCTCCGTCGACTCCCAGCCGAAGCGGCCGGCGACGTCGTTCAAGGCCTCCTCGTTGCGCCCGGCGACGACGGTGAGCCGCGGCAGGGCCGGTGGGGAGAAGAAGGAGCGGGCGTTGCGCCAGCCGTGCGAGTGGGCCTTGCCCATGAAGGCGTAGCCGATCATCCCGATACCCAGCGAGGGTCCTTCGTAGTCGTGGTGTGTCATGGTGCGTTCCTCTTCTGAAGGAGGGCGCCACGGCGCGTGCCGTGGCGCCCCAACCGGATCAGGACTCGAAGCCGAGGTCCATGTACTCGTCGACGTTGTCGGCGGTCACGACCGGGGCGTTGAGGACGACGCGCTTGGGCACCTCGACCTGCACGAGGTCGCTCATGCCCTTGCCCTGTGCGAGCAGGCGGGCGAGCTTGATGCCGTCGGCGGCCTGCGTCGGCGGGTAGATGACGGTGGCCTCCATCTTCCCCTCCTTGATCCAGCGCATCGCGTTGGCGGAACCGGCGCCGCCGATCAGCGCCATCTCGTCGCGGCCCGCGTTATCGAGCGCGGCCATGACGCCGACGCCCTGGTCGTCGTCGTGGTTCCACACGATGTCGATCTGCGGCGCGGCCTGCAGCAGGTTGGAGGTCACGCGCTCACCAGATTCGACGGTGAACTCTGCCGCGACTCGGTTGTCGACGCTCTCGCCGCATCCCTCCAGCGCGTCGGCGAAGCCCTGGGAGCGCTCCTGCGTCAGCGGGAGGGAGTCGATGCCGGCGATCTCGGCGATGAC
>DURG01000092.1 GCA_012837465.1 Propionibacterium sp.
CCGGTCGAGGGCGTCGATGAGGTGACCGCATTCGTGGACAACATCGCCGAGGAGATAGCCGAGGCTTTGAGCGTCTGACAGACTGGCGGGGACCTGATCGTCAATGAAAGGAAAGCGCGTGTCCACCGCTACCCTCCACACCAACCACGGTGACATCGTCATCGAGCTGTTCGACAACCACGCCCCGAAGACCGTCGACAACTTCGTCGGCCTCGCCACCGGCAAGAAGGAATACTCCGACGCCGAGACCGGCGAGACGAAGACCGGCAACTACTATGACGGCCTCACGTTCCACCGCGTCATCGACGGCTTCATGATCCAGGGCGGCTGCCCGCGTGGGGACGGCCGCGGCGGCCCGGGCTACACCTTCGCCGATGAGTTCCACCCCGAACTGCAATTCGACCGCCCCTACCTGCTGGCCATGGCCAACGCCGGCCCGGGCACCAACGGCTCGCAGTTCTTCATCACCGTGGGCCCCACCCCGCACCTGAACAACCGGCACACCATCTTCGGTGAGGTCACCGACGCCGACAGCCAGAAGGTCGTCGACGCCATCGCCACCACCCGCACCGGCTTCGGCGACCGCCCGGTCGAGCCCGTGGTGATCGAGAAGGTGTCGGTCAACTGATCGACCCGCTCAACCAACGACGACTACGAGGCGAGCAGTTCCGCAAGGGGCTGCTCGCCGAGTAGTTCCAGGGGGAGGGCGTCATCGGGCAGCCCCGCATGGAGCGGCCACTCCCAATCCCCGTCCGTCTCGATGAGGCGGATCCCCGGCAGTTCGAGCCAGGCGGCCACCCGCTCGGCCTCCTCTATGCTCGCGGCCGGCCAGCCCCCCACCGGCGGCAGCACCGTCTCCGCTGATGCAGTCGCCTCCTCCGCAGCCGCCCTCGCGCGCGGCGACGTGGCCGTCGTTGCGGCGGCGAGCCGCCCGTAGCGGATGACGTGGATGTCCCATCCTGCGGCCGACGGCGCGGCGGCGACCAGTTGGCGACAGCGGGCCAACGCGCGCACCCGGTGGTACCGCAGCGAGGTGCGGTAGTAGGCGGTGAGGCGCTCAGCCACCACCCCGGCCTCCTCGTAGCGCTGTTGCGCGATGAGCTTGTTCAGCCGGCCGCGGACGCTGCGCAGCACCGGCCTGGCATCCGCCTCCCAACTGCTGCGCACCGCCTCGGTGATCTCTGCGTACCCTTCGGCCCCGGGGCCCAGCTCGCACGGTGCGAGGCACCGGCCCATCTCTGCCAGCGCGCACGCAGGCGACGCCTTGCGCTTCGAGAGCCTCGTGGTGCAGCGCCGTAGCTTGAAGGCGTCGTACAGGGTCAGTGCAGCGTTGTCTGCGGCCTCCCTGCTGCGGAACGGCCCGAAGTGGGGTGCGTCGTCGCGCACCGCATGGACGATCGACAGCCGGGGAAAAGCCTCGTCGGTGAGCTTGAGCCACGTCAGCTTGCGCTGGTTGCGCGACTTGCGGTTGTAGCGCGGGGCGAGCGATTCGATCATGCGCAGTTCCCGCACTTCGGCCTCGAGATCCGTCGCGCAGGCGATGAACTCGACGCCCGTGGCCACGCGCACCATCTCATGGATGCGGCCGCGTTTCTCCGCAGCAGAGAAGTAGGAGCGCACGCGCCGCTTGAGGTTGTTGGACTTGCCGACGTAGAGCACCTCCCGCTTCGGCGCACCATCTGCCGCTTGGGAATCCGCCACGAAGTAGTAGACGCCGGCGCACTCGGGCGCCTGCTGCGCCCAGACGCGCTTCGCGCGGCGATCCGGCGAGACCTGGAGCGCGAACTCGGTGAGGTCTTCCAAGGTGTGGACGCCGAGGTTGCCGACGCGCGCAAGCAGGCCGTGCAACACGTCGACCGTGGCGCGGGCGTCGCTGAGGGCGCGGTGGTTCGGCTCCGTGGTGGCCCGGAAGTAGCGGGCGAGGGTGGCGAGCTTGCAGTTGGGCACTTCGTCGCGCAACAGCGCAGTGCGGGCGACGGCGACCGTGTCGATCACCGTGGGGCGCGGCCACGCGAGGCCGAGCTGCTCATAGCCGCGGCGTAGGAAGCCCGTGTCGAAGCGGGCGTTGTGGGCCACGATCGCGGCACCCGCGGCGAACTCCGCGAAGGCCGGCAGCACCTGGGACAGGGGAGGGGCGGTGGCCACCATCTGGTTGGTGATGCCCGTGAGCACCTGGATCATGGGTGGGATGGGGGCAGAGGGCCGCACCAACGTCTGGAACTCGCCCAACACCTCCCCGCCGCGCACCTTCACCGCACCGACCTCGGTGATCTCCGAGTCCGCCGCGCCTCCCGTCGTCTCCAGGTCCACCACCACGAAGGTCACGTCGGAAAGCGGGACGCCGAGGTCCTCGAACGAGGGCTGGTAGGTGGTGTTCGACATGGCAGGCACGCTAATCGACGCCTCCGACAAAGTTGCTTTGGATTACTCCTGAAAGCCGTCTAAGATTCTCTCAGATTCGCTTATTCCCTTGGAGCACCTGTGAACCGAGTTCGTGCCGCCGTAGCAACGGTCGTGGCTTCCGTCGTCATGCTGACCGCCCCCATCGTGGCCAACGCTGACCCGCAGGCCGTGGAGCAGGCTCGCCTCGACCTCGAGCGCATCCAGCAGGAAGCCTCGGCCATCGACCAGCAGATCATCGAGGCCTTCGACCGCGCGGACCAGGCGGAGAAGAAGCTGGAGCGCCTGAAGGCCGACGTCCAGGCCCAGGAGGAGAAGGTCGCGGACCTCTCCACCGAGCTGGGCGACGTCGCGGCCTTCCAGATGCAGCACGACTCCGTCTCGCTGGCGGCCCAACTGCTCCTGAGCAGCTCCTCGGACAACTTCCTCAGCGGCCTTGCCACCCTCCACAGTGAGGTGGACCGCAGCAACGCCGGCGTCCAGCAGCTCCAACTGGTGCAGGCCAAGCTCACCACCCTCCGCGCGGACGCCGCCGCCACCGAGGCGACGCTCAAGAAGGAGCACGCCGCCAAGGTCGAGCTCGGCAAGAGCTATGACGCCAAGGAGGCCGAGGCCGAGGCGATCTTCGAGCGCCTCTCCGAGGAGGAGCGCCAGCGCCTCGCCGCCATCGAGGCCGAGCGCCAGCGCCAGGCCGAGCTGGCCCAGCGCCGCGCCGAGGAGCGCGAGCGC
>DURG01000093.1 GCA_012837465.1 Propionibacterium sp.
CCGATGGAGGTCCACAAGGTGGGTGACCGCAAGTCCCGCGAGGCCCGCGTGCACGAACTCCTCGAGGCCGTGCAACTGCCGCGTTCGGCCTTCAACCGCTATCCGCACGAACTCTCCGGTGGCCAGCGCCAGCGCGTCTCGATTGCCCGCGCGCTCTCCCTGAGCCCGGACCTGCTGATCGCGGACGAGCCCACCTCGGCGCTCGACGTGTCGGTGCAGGCCCAGGTGCTCGAGATGTTCACCACACTCCAGAAGGAGTTCGGCTTCGCCTGCCTCTTCATCTCGCACGACCTCGCCGTCATCGACTCCCTCGCTCACCGCGTCGTCGTCATGCAGTACGGCAAGATCGTCGAGGCGGGCAGCCGCGAGGACGTGCTGCTGAACCCGCAGGAGGAGTACACCAAGCGGCTCCTGGCTGCGGCACCCGTGCCCAACCCGATCGAACAGCGCGAGCGCCGCGAGGCGCGCCACGCCCTGTTGGCGTCGTTGGGTGACGAGGTCGTCGAGTTGGACACCCGCGAACTGGACCACGAATCGTCCTCCCACCGGTTCGGGAGGCACCGCACCAAGATGGACGGCCAGACCTCCTGACCGACACCCGCCTGACCGCGCTCGACGCGGCGATGACCGAAGCGGCTCCCTCGTCGCTCAAGGCGGGGGAGCGCCTTCGTGCTCGCTTCCCGGCCGACGACGTGGCGTGGGCACTCACGCAGGTCACGCTGCGCCGGAAGGGCGCTGCGAAGTTCGCCCGCGCCGACGAGATGCTCTTCACGCCGGACGGGTTGGAGCAGGCCTCGCGGGAGGAGGTCGCCCGGTGGCGCGCGCAGCGCTTCGCCGAGGCCGGCGTGCAGGAGGTCTGGGATCTCGGCTGCGGGATCGGCGCCGACGCGATGGCGTTCGCGGACGCCGGGCTGTACGTCGTCGCGGTGGAACTCGACCCCGAGACCGCGGCCGTGGCCAAGCACAACCTCAGCCTCGTTGGCGGAGGCGAGGTGATCGTCGGCCGCGCGGAGGACGCGCGCCCACCGGCTGGCGCCGCCGTGTTCCTGGATCCCGCCCGCCGCACCGCAAGGGGCCGGACGTGGCGCGTGCAGGACTTCACGCCGCCCTGGGATGTCGTGCTGGGCCACCTGGCGGGGGAGCGCTACGCCTGCGTCAAGCTGGGCCCGGGCGTGCCGAAGGAACTCATCCCCGGCGGCGTGCAGGCCTGCTTCGTGAGCCACCGCGGCGACGTCGTCGAGGCCTCCCTGTGGAACCGGCTCCCCGAGGGGCCGAGGGCTTTGGTGCTGCCGGGGGACGAGCTCGGCCCAGACCAACGCCGGGACCTCGACGTGCGCCCCGTCGGCCGCTTCGTGCACGAACCCGACGGCGCGGTCATCCGGGCGGGTCTGCTCGACGCCATCAAGCCCGGGCGCGATCTCTGGCTGCTGGATCCGCACATCGCCTACCTCTCCTCCGACGAGCCGCTCAACAGCCCCTTCGCCACGACCTTCGAGGTGCTGGAGGAGCTGCCCTACGACGCCAAGCGGGTGCGCGCCTGGGTGCGTGAGCACGCCGTCGGCACCTTGGAGATCAAGAAGCGCGGGATCGACGTGGACCCGGCCGCCCTGCGCAGGCAGCTCAAGCCCAAGGGCCCCAACGCCGCCACGCTCATCCTCGCCCGCACCGTCGACGGCACCCGCGCCCTCGTGTGCCGCCGCCTTGCTGACTGAGCGCTGGTTGAGCCGACTGCCTCCGAGCTTGCGAGGAGCGCAGTCGTGTCGAAACCCGGCGGGGTGGGAAGTAGCCTGACTCCATGTCTTTCTCGCCGGAACTGACCACGCTCGGTTACGTCACCACCCCCGACCGCAGCCGGGTCCTGCTGTGCCATCGGGTGGCGCGCTCGCACGACGAGCAACTGGGCAAGTACAACGGGCTGGGCGGCAAGGTGGAGCGCGGCGAGGACGTCGCCGAGGCGATGCGCCGGGAGCTGCGCGAGGAGGCCAACATCGAGGCCACCGAGATGCAACTGCGCGGTACCGTTTCCTGGCCGGGGTTCAACGGTCGCGACGTGTTCGGCTTCGTCTTCCTCATCACCGGCTTCACCGGAGAGGTCCCCGAGCGCAACGACGAGGGGACGCTGGCCTGGCACGACGTCGCCACCATGATGGAGCTGCCGATGTGGGACGGGGATCGCCACTTCCTCCCGCTGGTCTTCGATGGCGGCCCGCAGTTCCACGGCGTGATTCCCTACGACGGGGGCCACAGCGTCGGCTGGCAGGTCTCGCGCTGACCGTCGGCTGAGTCAGTTGGACTTGCGTCCCTCCAGCACGGAGGCCAGGAGCGCCACCGCGAGGCCGGCGGCCGGCACGATGAGCAGGCCCATGCGCAGCGACACGTTGTCGGCGATGGTGCCGACGATGGGTGGGGACACGAGGAATCCCACCCGCAGGAGCCACGAGACGATGGTGAGGCCGGTGCCTGCCTTGAGCCCGCGGATATTGTCTGCGGCGTGCATGGCGGCCGGCACCAGGGTGGCGCACCCGAGGCCCGCCGCCGCGAAGCCCGCCACTGTGCCGGGGATCGTGGGGAACGCGAGCGCAAGGCCCATGCCGGCGGCGATCAGCAGGCCGCCGGTGCGGGCGACGGTGCGCTCGCCCCAGCGGTTGACGAACCAGTCACCCAGGATGCGGCCGACGAACTGGGCCCCCACCAACGCCACGAAGCCGAAGGCCGCCAGCGCCGCGGGCGCGCCGAGCGTCTGCAGGTAGAGGGAGGCCCAGGAGGTGCCGAGATCCTCCACCACGCTGCCCCCGATGCAGATGAGGGACAGCGCGGCCAGCACCGCGACGATGCGCCAGTTGACGCCGCGCCGGGTCTCCTCGGCCACGTCGCCGGGGCTGGCGATGGCCTGCTCGTCGCCGTCGCGGCCCGGCAGCGCGTGGCGTTGCGCGAGGAAGGCCACGACGGTGAACAGCGCCGCGGAGATGGCCAGGTGGATGCCCAGGGGCAGGTCGAGCGCGATGGCGGCGGCGGCCATCAGCCCGCCGGCCACGGCGCCCATGGACCAGAACGCGTGGAACGAGTTGATGATCGACTTGCCGTAGCGGCGTTGCACCCGCAAGCCGTGGGCGTTCTGGGCCACGTCGATGATCGCGTCGGCGGCCCCGACGGTGAACAGCGCCAACGCGAACAGGGCCAGCGCGGGGGAGAGGCCTGCGCCGAGGATGAAGAGGCTGGCCAGCATGGTGCCGTACGTCGCCACGCGGGCCGAGCCGTAGCGTCGGATGAACCAGCCCGCGCCCAGCCCGGCGACGATCGCGCCCACCGGCATGGCAGCGATGGCGAACCCGTAGACCGCATTGCTGAGGCCGAGCGCGGCCTTGATCTCCGGGTAGCGGGGCACCAGGTTGGCCACGATGGCCCCGTTGGTGAAGAACATCGCGTTGACGGCGAGGCGCGCATTGCGGACCTCGCGCGGCGGGGTGGGGCCAGACGACATGGGGATGATCGTACGCATGGGTTCCTCGAGAACTCCACCGAGGCCCTCGCACCGGCCCGCATGGGCGTGGCCGGGCGGGAACCTTTGGCACTCGGCTTGATTGAGTGCTAAAGCCGCGATAGCTTTGGTTCTGGCACTCGACACCGTCGGGTGCTAACGCCTAGGCGGCACCCGCGACGACGCCCAGGTCCAACAGAACAGACATTCAGCCGGCCGGTCCGGCCGGAATCACAAAGGAAGGTGTTTGACGTGGCAACCACGATCAAGCCGCTCGAGGACCGCATCCTCATCGAGCCCCTCGAGGCCACCCAGCAGACCCAGTCGGGCCTCTACATCCCCGACACCGCCAAGGAAAAGCCCCAGGAGGGCAAGGTCATCGCCACCGGCCCCGGCCGCATCGATGACAAGGGCAACCGCGTCCCGCTCGACGTCGCCGAGGGCGACGTCGTCATCTTCTCCAAGTACGGCGGCACCGAGGTCAAGTACGACGGGAACGAGTACCTGCTGCTCAACGCCCGCGACATCCTCGCCGTCGTCACCAAGTAAGGGCTGATTTCACCCATGCCTAAGATTCTCGCTTTCGACGAGGAAGCCCGCCGCGCGCTCGAGCGCGGCGTCGACACCCTCGCCAACACCGTCAAGGTGACGCTCGGCCCCAAGGGCCGCTACGTCGTCCTCGACCAGAAGTGGGGCGCCCCGACCATCACCAACGATGGCGTGACCGTCGCCAAGGAGGTCGAGCTCGACGATCCCTACGAGGACCTCGGCGCCCAGCTGGCCAAGGAAGTCGCCACCAAGACCAACGACGTCGCAGGTGACGGCACCACCACCGCCACCGTCCTCGCCCAGGCCATGGTCAAGTCCGGCCTGCGCGCCGTCGCCGCCGGCATCAACCCCGTCGGCCTCAAGCGCGGCATGGACCAGGCCGTCGAGGCCGTCGTCGAGCGCCTGCGTGAGAACGCCCGCCCCGTCGACACCACCGCCGACATGGCGTCGGTGGCCACGATCTCGTCGCGCGACGAGGAGATCGGCTCGCTCATCGCCGATGCCTTCGACAAGGTCGGCAAGGACGGCGTCATCACCGTCGACGAGTCCCAGACCTTCGGCACCGAACTCGAGTTCACCGAGGGCATGCAGTTCGACAAGGGCTACCTGTCCCCGTACATGGTGACCGACGCCGACCGCATGGAGGCCGTGCTCGAGGATCCCTACATCCTCATCAACAGCGGCAAGATCTCGTCGATGAACGAGCTGCTCCCGCTGCTGGAGAAGGTCATCGGTGCCAAGGGCACGCTGTTCATCGTGGCCGAGGACGTCGACGGCGAAGCCCTCTCGACGCTCGTGGTCAACAAGATCCGCGGCACCTTCACCTCGGTCGCCGTCAAGGCTCCCGCCTTCGGTGACCGCCGCAAGGCCATGCTCGAGGACATCGCGATCCTCACCGGCGGCCAGGTCGTCGCCCCCGAGGTCGGCCTCAAGCTCGACCAGGTGGGCCTCGAGGTCCTGGGCCGTGCCCGCCGCATCGTCGTCACCAAGGACGCCACCACCATCGTCGATGGCGCCGGTGACTCGTCGGAGGTCGAGGGTCGCGTCGCGCAGCTGCGCGCCGAGATCGAGCGCACTGATTCCGACTGGGACCGTGAGAAGCTCC
>DURG01000094.1 GCA_012837465.1 Propionibacterium sp.
GCCGGGCACCGCGACCTCCGGTGCCGCGGCGGGCCGGGCGGTGGGGCTGAGCGGCAGGAGCTTGCGGCGGTCCCGCGGCACGTGCGAGATGGCTGCTTCGCCGTCGAGGATGCCGCGCAGCCGGTCGGCGATGTCGGTGTAGGAATCGAAGCCCAGCACCGCGTCGGCCTCGGGCAGCTCCTTGGCGAGTTCGACGCCGTAGCGTTCGGCCATGCAGCCGACCGCGACCACGGACTTGACGGTGCCGTCCTCCTTGAGGTCGGCAGCGGCCAGGAGCGTGTCGATGGAGTCCTTCTTGGCCTGCGCGACGAAGCCGCAGGTGTTGACCACCACTGTCTCCGCGGCCTCGGGATCCGAGACGAGCGTGAAGCCACCCTGCTCGAGCCGCGCGGCCAACTCCTCAGAGTCGACGTCGTTGCGGGCGCATCCGAGGGACGCGATGTGGACCGAATGGGTAGCTGTCATGGTGGGCCTAGTATCCCACCGTCAGCCGGCGGCGAGGTTCGCGAGCACCTCGTCGAGGTCGTCGGGCTTCACGAGCACGTCTCGCGCCTTCGAGCCCTCGGACGGCCCGACCACTCCCCTGCTCTCCAGGATGTCCATGAGCCGGCCGGCCTTGGCGAAGCCGACGCGCAGCTTGCGCTGGAGCATCGAGGTGGAGCCCAGTTGCAGTTCGACGACGAGGCGGCAGGCGTCGAGGACGAGGTCCATGTCGTCGCCGATGTCGTCGACGACCTTCTTGTCGCTGGCCGCTGCGGCGGTGACGTCCTCGCGGTAGTTGGGCTGGAGCTGCTCGCTGATGAAGGCGACGACCTCGCGGATCTCGGATTCGTTGACCCAGGCGCCCTGCACGCGGATGGGCTTGGAGGCGCCCATGGGCAGGAACAGGCCGTCGCCCTTGCCGACGAGCTTCTCGGCGCCGGGCTGGTCCAGGATGACGCGCGAATCGGTCATCGACGAGGTGGCGAACGCGAGGCGGCTGGGCACGTTGGCCTTGATGAGGCCGGTGACCACGTCGGTCGACGGGCGCTGCGTGGCGAGCACGAGGTGGATGCCGGCGGCGCGGGCGAGCTGCGTGATGCGCACGACCGAGTCCTCGACGTCGCGCGGTGCGACCATCATGAGGTCGGCGAGCTCGTCGACCACGACCAGGAGGTACGGGTACGGCTGGAGCTGGCGCTCGGAGCCCTCCGGCACCTTGACCTGCCCGGCGCGGACGGCCTTGTTGAAGTCGTCGACGTGGCGGAAGCCGAAGTTGGCCAGGTCGTCGTAGCGCATGTCCATCTCCCGCACCACCCAGGCGAGGGCCTCGGCGGCCTTCTTCGGGTTGGTGATGATGGGCGTGACCAGGTGCGGGATGCCCTCGTACTGGTTGAGCTCCACCCGCTTGGGGTCGACGAGCAGGAGGCGCACCTCGTCGGGCGTGGCTCGCATCATGATCGAGGTGATCAGCGAGTTGATGAAGCTCGACTTGCCGGAGCCGGTGGCGCCGGCCACCAGGAGGTGGGGCATCTTGGCCATGTTGGCCACGACGTAGCCACCCTCGACGTCCTTGCCGAGGCCGACCGTCATGGGGTGGTGGTCGTTCTTCGCCCGGCTGGAGCGCAGGACGTCGCCCAGCGAGACGACCTCCTTGTCCAGGTTGGGGATCTCGATGCCGATGGCGGACTTGCCGGGGATGGGGGTGAGGATGCGGATCTCGTTGGAGCCGACGGCGTAGGCGATGTTGTCTGCCAGGCCGGTGACCTTGCTGACCTTGATCGCGGAGCCGAGCTCGACCTCGTAGCGGGTGACCGTCGGGCCCCGTGTGTAGCCGGTGACGCGCGCGTCGATCTCGAACTCGCGCAGCACGGCGGCGAGTTGGCGCACGACCTTGTCGGAGGCCTCGGTGCGGGCCTTCGGCTTGGAGCCGGGCACCAGCACGCGGTCCTCGGGCAGCTGGTAGACGACGTCGCCGCTCAGCTGCATCTGGACGGCCGGGCCGGGCGGTTCGGAGTGCTGCGGCGGCTCCGGGGCCTCGTCCTTGGGGCGTCCGGGCACCTGACGGGGCTCCGACGGCGGCGGGGTCTGCTGCAGCGGCGCCGGCTCCGCGTGGGGCTTGGGGTCGTTCTCGGCGAGGAAGTCGTAGACCTGCTCCTCGTAGGAGTCCTCGACCTCGGGGTCCTCGACGGGGTCCTCGACCAGCGGGCTGTCGTAGGGCACGTCGACACCCAGCTTGAGGCGGTCCTGGCTGCCCTCGTCGTCCCGCTCGAC
>DURG01000095.1 GCA_012837465.1 Propionibacterium sp.
CGGCTCCCCGCCGTCGACACCCGCATCCAGAACTTCCTCGACGCCTACCTCGAGGGCACCGACGCAGATCCGCATCTGCCCCGGCAAACCCTGGTCCTCGACCAGGCCGGGCTGGCCCGCGAGATGAGCCTGCCCGTCGACTCGGACACCTTCGCCTCCGAACAGCTCACGAGCTACCGGCTCGTCAACGGCGTGCTCCACAACCCGGCCAACGACCGCCGCACCACCAAGGGCGTGTTCCACATCGCCGAGGGCGGCCTGCCCATCCAGGACGACAAGATCGCCGTGCCACGCGCCACGTTCGGCAAGTTGCTCGAGGCCGCGTTCAACCCGCCCGAGGAGTCGATGGTCCTCCCCTACACCTCCGAGCAGCCCGACCAGCCGAAGTGCTGGGTCTCGCTGCTGATGCGCCCCATCGTGGTGCCCGAGGTGCCCGGCTACATCCAGCAGAAGACGATGGAGACACGCTTCTTCGCGCCCGCCACCCTGATGGCGAACCTCGACTTCGTGGAGGGCATCTTCGGCAACGGCGGGGACCCGTACATCCCGGAGAACGACGCCAGCCTCAACCCCGAGACCTGGACCGGCCACACCGGCGCCGTCATCCTGGCCCCGCACCTCACCAGGCTGAAGAAGAAGGACCTGGGCCTCCCCCACATCGACGACGCCACCGAGCGCCAGCGCCGCGACGGCATGTGCTGGACCGACGAGGACGAGCTCTACAACGGCGGCTCCGCCTTCAAGGCCTGTGCCCGCGACGAGCGCGGCGTCATCGTCACCGTCATCGCCGACAACTACTTCGGCTACTGCAAGAAGGAGGTCAAGGCGCACATCAGCTACGCCGCCAACCTCCTGGGCCTCGTTGAGGAGGAGCACGCCGGCGGCGCCATCACGTTCCCGCGCTACAACCTCGGCCAGACCTTCACCGACACCTACGCCGAGGATTCCTACCGGATCGCGGACGTGATCGCACGCAACCCGAAGCGCTTCCAGCAGCAACCGGAGGGCCACGCGCTCGACGTCGAACAGCCCCACGTGGTGCTCGTCCCCGAGCGCAGCAGCTACTCGCTGCGCGACTCGACCGTCTCGTGGACGCTCGACGGCGAGACGCACTCGATCACGCTGCGCGACGGCATCAAGTACGTCGGGCCCGACGGCTACATCGTCGAACTCGGCCACATCGCCGCCGACGGCGCCCAGTGGACGCTGCTCGGCACCTCCCCGGTCGCCACCAACTGCCACAAGCCGGCCACCGTCTCCGGCGGCGGCAAGTCCGAGATCTCCAAGTCCATCACGGATGCCTTCGTCTTCGGCAACGCCTACGTGGCGGACTTCGCCGAGGACATGGCAGCGGTCGCCGTGATCGTCGGGCGCGACTTCTCCGACCGCTTCGTCGACCCCGCCGCGGACGACCACCGCCCCCTGCTCTCCGACGAGCGCAGCGTGGGTTCTGTGATCAAGCTGCTGACCCCCAGCCGCGATTTCACCGACCAGTACAACGAGTGGCTCGAGACCATCCCCAACCACGTCAAGGAACTGGTCTTCGTGGTCAAGCGGTTCTACCGCCCCGAATGGGGCGACGACTGGGCCTCCCACTTCTCCGTGGCCGGGATCAACGGCCGCTCGGGCCACGCGCTACGCCTCGACGGCGACAAGATCACCGTCAACATGCTGCGCGTGGGCTTCGACCAGGAGGGTTCCTGGCGGCTCTTCGGCCTGCGCCACGACTTCCATCCCTCGACCAAGGTGCAGACGGAGGACGACATCAGCGCGTCCATCGTCGTGCCGGGCGAGGCGGCCGGGCGCGAGGACGGCCTGTCGCGCAAGTACGTGACCAACTGTGAGCAGTTGCTGTTCCAGCGCCCCGACGATGCCATCCACCGCGGCTACGACAAGCAGGCCGAGGCGGACATTGCGGCGGGCGCGTTCCTCAGCAACTTCGAGCCCCTCACCCGCCAGGACGCCCAGGCGCTGGTGGACAACGCCATCGAGTTCTCGAAGTTCACCAAGCCCATGCAGAAGCTCATCCGACGCGTCGCCAAGGGCAAGCAGAGCGCTGACTACTTCGTGTCCTCAGCGCATCCGCGCCTCATCAACGGGGCCCGTTCGAAGAACCCGCGCTACCTGCAGGTCCGCCCGGACATCGCCAATCCCCAGGGCAAGGCGATGGCCGAGATGGTCTCCCGGCTGAACCGTGGCCTGCCGATGGAGGCGCCGCTCAGGCTGCCCGTCGACATCGTGGCCGCTGGCCGCCGCAACAATGCCGCGGAGGAGGGCGTGCCGCCGCTGTGTTCCTACTCCCCGCTGCACTACATGGAACTGCCGGAACTGTTCATGGAGTTCATCTCGTCGATGACCGGCAAGTCGCCGTCGACGACCGGTGCTGGTTCCGAGGGCGCCATGACGAAGGGCCCGTTCAACGCGCTGCCCTCGGCCATCGATCTCAACGCCGCCTTCCTGTCGTTCGCCCTGACCGGCTACGACGGCTGGTTGTCCAGCGCCGGCGTGATCGGCCCCAACGTGCGGGTCGACCACGACATCTCGCTGCTGGTCCCCGAGGTGTTCAGCCGCATGAGCCCCGAGGAGCGCGACGCGCGCAACCTGATCGAGGAGGGCGCGCTGGAACGCATCGAGGACTTCGAGCACGACGGCGAGACCCTTGCGGCCTCGCGCCTCGGGTACCGGATGACCCGCCGGTTCCAGCGCAAGTACTTCGGCCGCATCTTCCTGCACCCGCACGTCGTCTTCTCCGAGGAGATGCTCCAGCCCGAGTTGCAGGATGCCGAGGCCTACGCCGAATCGGTGCGCACCATCGTCAAGACCCACCAGCGCGTGGCGCAGTCGTACTTCGACGACGGCACCATCGTGTTGGCGGTGCCGCCGATCAGGGCGCTGCTGGAGGTCATGGCCAACGGGCAGACGGCCGACGGGCTCACGCTCCACGACCCCGAGTTCCGGGCGATGTTCGAGCGTGAGAACGTGCTCGCGTCCGACTGGTACGCCGAGCGGTTGCACGCCAAGGCCGCCGTGGACGCCAAGCTCGCCGAGATGTCGACCGCGGCCATGCAGCGGTTCATCGGCGAGGAGATGAACGCGCACGCCGCGGAGCGGCTCGGCATCCGGGACAAGATCTCCACGATGCAGGCCAAGCTGAAGAAGGCCTCCGATTCCGAGGCCGCAGACGCCCTGCGCGGCACGCTCGGGCGCCAGGTGAACTGGCGGCTCTGAGCCGGCTCAGCCGTCGATGAGGCCCTCGACGAGTTCGTGCGTGAGCTCGTCGAGGGTCTCGAGCACGGTGGTCTCGTCGAGCAGGTCCTGCGACGGCGGGTGGAAGTGGGGCGGCACCGCCACCACGGCCATGCCCGCGGCGAGCGCCGACCTGATGCCGTTGGGTGCGTCCTCCACCGCCACCGAGCGGGTGGGGTCGACGCCGAG
>DURG01000096.1 GCA_012837465.1 Propionibacterium sp.
CGCCCGGCGCGCCCCATCCCCGCACCGGGGACACCAAGGGCGTCAGCCGCGACCTGCCGCTGACGGCCATGGGGTGGGAGGTTCACGCGCCGGACTTCACCGAGTTGCTCGTGCAGCTGGACCGTGAATGGACCCGCCCGAACGGCACCTACCTGGTGGTCACCGAGAACGGCGCGGCCTACGACGACGTGCCCGACGAGGACGGCTTCGTGCTGGACGACGGGCGCCTCGAGTACTACTGCCAGCACATCGCGGCCGTCCGCGACGCCGTCGAGCAGGGTGCCGACGTGCGCGGCTACCTCGCCTGGTCCCTCCTCGACAACTTCGAGTGGGCCTGGGGCTATGAGAAGCGCTTCGGCATCGTCCGGGTCGACTACGACACCCAGCAGCGCACGCCGAAGGCATCTGCGCGTTGGTACGCTGACCTCATCCAAGCGCAGCCGGCCAACCACGCAGAGGAATGAGATGACAGTGAACGGGCGCGCGCCCACCCTCGAGGACGTGGCACGCCTCGCCGGGGTGTCGCGGGCGACCGCTTCACGCGCGATCATCGAACCGGGCAAGGTCTCCCCGCAGCGCAAGGCCGCAGTCGAGGATGCGATGCAGCGCCTCGGCTACGTGCCCAACGCCGCCGCCCGCAGCCTCGTCACGCGCCGCACGATGTCGATCGCCGTCGTCGTGCCGGAGCCGGAACGCACGGTCTTCGGGGACCCGTTCTTCCAGTCCGCCATCAGCGGCATCAACTCAGTGCTGACCCAGGCCGACTACCAACTCGTCCTGCTCATGGGTGACCCGCAGGGCCAGACCAAGCGCGTGCGCGAGTACCTCCGCTCCCGCCTCGCCGACGGCTTCGTCGTCGTCTCCCACCACGGCTCCGACGGCGTGGTCGAATCCGCACTCAGCGCGGGCGTGCCGACGGTGTTGGTCGGGCGACCCTTCAACCCCGCGCTCGACGTGTCCCATTGCGACCTCGACAACCTGCTGGGCGGGCGACTCGCTGCCCGGCACCTCATCGAGCAGGGCTGTTCTCGCATCGGCATCATGACCGGCCCACTCGACATGGTGGGCGCCCGAGACCGGTTCGAGGGCTGGCAGCGGGAGTTGGCCGACCAAGGCCGGGCCGGCGCCGGCATCTGGCACGGCGACTTCGACCGGCCCTCCGGGGTGCGGGTGGGCCAGGAGATCGCCAGGGCGGACACGCTCCCGGTCGACGGGCTCTTCGTCTCCTCCGACCTCATGGCGCTGGGCGTGTTGGACAGCCTCACGGAGAAGGGCATCGCAGTGCCCGGCGACCTGCGCCTGGTCGGCTTCGACGACATCAGCCTGGCCGCCTACGCCAAGCCTCGGCTCACCACGGTGACCAACCCCGGCTTCGACCTTGCGGCAGGGGCGGCAGAACTACTGCTCGAACAGTTGCGCACGGGCGAGCAGCCCGAGCCGCGGCTCCTCACCCCCGAACTGGTGGTGCGGGAGTCCGCCTAGCCTGCTCCCGGGCCAGGATCACCACCGCCACGGCGGCCAACACCACTCCGGTGACGGCGAACGCCTGCCCGAACCCGAAGCCGCCGGCCAGCGCGCCGATCAGCATCGCGCCCGTGCCCGTGCCCACGTCGAACCCGACGTTCCAGATCACCGAGGTCGACGGCCGGTTCGCCTCCCCCGCCTCCGCGAAGCAGCGCACCAGCGTCACCGTCTGCAGGGCGCCGTACGCCAGGCCCAGCAGCGCGGCGCCCGCAATCATGAACCAGGCGTCGTCGCGGAAGAGGGCCAACGCGATTGCCCCGAGCCCCACCGCGCCCACGACCAGTAGGGACCAGATGAACGGCCTGGTGCCATACCGGTCGCTCAGGCCGCCCACGAGCCAACGGCCCACGGCCGCGACGCCGGTCACCCCCAGCAGGATCGTCATGGCCACGGCGGTGTTGTTGGCGATCAGCGGCGCGAAGGTCAGGACGGCGCCGCCCGAGGCGGTCACCAGCAGGAGCGCGAGGACCGGCATCCAGACCAGGGGCAGCACCCGGAGGACCGAGGCTCCGCCGTGGGAGACGCTGGGGTCGTCGGCGGTCTGCCGTGCGATCTGCGCCCCGAGCGGCCACACGAGCGGCAGCGCCAGGAGCGGTACGACGCCCAGCACGATCGTCCATCGGATGCCGATGCCGTCGGTCAGGAGCGGGGCGAGCGTCATGAGCACCAGTTGCGGGATGGACACGGCCAGGCCGTAGAGGCCCACTCCCCTGCCCCGTGCCTCTGGCGGGACCAGCAGGGCGACGGCGGTGGCGCCGCAGACGGTGATGATGCCGAACCCGATGCCGCGCAGCGCGTTGGTGCCGAGCACGACCCACAGTTCCGGGCTGAGGGCCTGGAACGCCGCGGGGAGGCCGAGGGCGACGAGGCCGAGCGCGAGGGTGCGCGTCCAGCCCCACTTCCCGAGCCAGCGGTTGACCTGCAACTGGGTGAGGACGGTGGTCGCCATGAGGACGGTCGTGGCGAGTCCTGCGCCGAACTCGTTTGCGCCGCCCTGTGAGGCCCAGAGGGGCGACACGGGCAGGAGCAGGGCGAAGCCTGCGAACGCCACGGAGACGGTCAGCAGGATCAGGGGCATACCCGGCGCACGCAGCACCACGCGGCATCACTCACTTCAGATCGGGGACAACCGACCCACTGTATCCGCGGCCGTGGCGGATTACGAAGTCCGGGTGACCAGGTCGGAGCAGACCTGGAGCAGCGCGTCCTTCGCGGGGCCCTCGGGCAGCGGCGCGAGGTGGGCGCGGGCAACGTCGGCGTGCCGTTCGACCACGGCCTTGGCGCGGCCCATCACGGGATGCGCGCGTAGCCCCTGCAGGGCCTCGTCGAGGGCCTCGTCGGAGCTGAGGTCGCCGTCGATGAGGGCGAGCAGGCCGGCATCCGCCGGATCATCCTCGGCACGCAGCATGAGCACCGGCAACGTCGGCACTCCCTCACGGAGATCGGTGCCAGGCGTCTTGCCCGTGGTGGTCGACGTGATGTCGATGAGGTCGTCGGAGAGCTGGAAGACCAGGCCGACCTCCTCGCCGAAGTTGGTCAGTGCGGTGAGCACCTCGTCCGAGGCGCCGGAGACCATGCCCCCGAAGCGGGCGGAGGCGGCGATCAGGGAGCCGGTCTTGTCGGCGATCACCTGGAGGTAGTGCGCCAACGGGTCATCGCCCTCATCAGGGCCCTTGGTCTCGGCAATCTGGCCCTGCACCAGGCGGGAGAAGGTCTCGGCCTGCAGCATGACGTACTCGACGCCGAGCTCGGCGACGGTGGTGGAGGCGCGGGCGAACAGGAAGTCGCCCACGAGGATGGCCACGGAGTTGCCCCACATCCGGTTCGCAGAGGGGGCTCCGCGGCGCACGTCGGCGACGTCCATGACGTCGTCGTGGTAGAGGCTCGCCACGTGGGTGAGCTCCATGACCTTCGCGGCGCGCATGAGGTCGTCGTGGCCCGCCTCGCCCCCGAAGTGGGAGGCGAGGAAGACCAGCAGTGGGCGGAACCGCTTGCCGCCCGCGCCGATGATGTGGCGGGCAGCTTCGGTGACGAACGGTGAGCTGGCGACGGCGCTCTCGACCAGCCGCTCCTCGAACTCTTCGAGGAGGGCGGTCAAGCGTGCGTCGAGCGGGGCGTTGCCCACTGGCTATCTCCTAGGAATCAGCGGATGAACTGCGCGGCGCTGGCGAACAGATCCAGCACTGCACCCGGCACGATGCCGAGGACCAGCGTAGCCAGAGCGGCGACAGCAAGCACAATCCACGTCCAGATGGACGGGGTCTCCACGGTGCCGACGGTCTCGTCGTCCTCGTCCTGGAACCACATGGCCACGACGACCTTGAGGTAGAAGAACGCGGCGATGACGCTCATGACGACCGCGACCAGCACGAGCCAGCCGTAGCCGCCCTCCCAGGCGGAGGCGAACACGGCCAGCTTGCCGATGAAGCCCGCGGTCAGCGGTATGCCGGCGAAGCTGAGCATGAACAGCGTCATGAGGACGGCGATGACCGGGTTGCGCTTGCCGAGGCCCCGCCAGGCGTCGAGGCCGTTGGCCTCGCCACCCGCACGGCGCACCATCATGACGATCGCGAAGGCACCGAGGGTGGCCACGCCGTAGGTCAGGAGGTAGAAGGCGACGGCGGCCACGGACGAGATCGAGACGTTCTCACCCGCCTGCACGGCCCCGACGACGCCGACCAGGATGAAGCCGGCGTGCGCGATGGACGAGTAGGCCAGGAGTCGCTTGATGTCGGTCTGGGCGAGCGCCGCAGTGGCGCCGACCAGCATCGTGATGACGGCGACGACCGAGAACAGCAGCTGCCAGTCCCAGGCGAGGCCACCGAGCGCAACGTAGAACACGCGCATCAGCGCGGCAACGGCGGCGGTCTTGGTGGCGACGGCCATGAAGCCGGTCACCGGGGTGGGGGCACCCATGTAGGCGTCCGGGGTCCAGGCGTGGAACGGCACGGCGCCGATCTTGAACAACACGCCCACCGAGGTGAGCAGCATGCCGCCCAGCAGCAGCCACTTCGAACCGCTGCCCGCGCTGATCGCATCGGCGACACCGGCCAGGGCGAGCGAGCCGGAGTAGCCGTAGAGCATCGCCACGCCGTAGAGCATGATCGCCGAGGCGACCGAGCCCAGCAGGAAGTACTTCAGCGCGGCCTCCTGGCTCAGCAGGCGGCGACGACGCGCCATGCCCGTGAGCAGGTACAGCGGCAGCGAGAAGATCTCGACGGCGACGAAGAGGACCAGCAGGTTGTTGGTCGACGCGAACAGCAGCATGCCGAACAGCGCGAACACCAGCAGCGGGAAGATCTCGGTGTGCTCACGGCGGAGGCGGTCGGCCTCGCGCTCGAGCGGCGAGCCCGGCACCGTCGCGGCGGACGACGCGAAGGCCGACAGGTCACCCGCGACGCGCCGTTCGGCGAAGAGTGCCACTCCCCCGAGGCCCACGACCAGGATCAGCGTCCAGAACACGTAGGCCGGGCCGTCGATGGCCAACAGGCCCATGGCGGCCAACGAGGGGGCTTCCTGGATCCAGTTGAGGATCGTGAGGCCGAGGGCCACCAGGATGCCGAGCGCTGCCAACGAGGCCTGCACGACGTGGCGGGTGCCACGGGGCAGGAAGCCTTCGAGCAGGATGCCGAGGGCACCCACGCCCAGCAGGACGAACAGCGGCGCCAGAAGCATCCACTCCAGGGTCGGAGCGGGGATCGGCGTCTCCAAGAGGTTGATCATCAGTTGCCTTCCTCTGCCTGCGGGGCGGGATCAGTCACGCCGACGGTGGCCATCGTGTTCTGTGCCGCGGTGTCGGCCACGTCCAGCACCGGCTTCGGGAAGAAGCCGAACAGCAGGAGAAGCGCGATCAGCGGGGCCACGACGGCCTTCTCGCGGAGCGTGAGATCGGTGGTGACGTGCGTGGTGACCTGCTCGGTCACCTCGCCGGTCATCGTGGTCTTGTACATGCGCAGCACGTACACGGCTGCCAGCACCATGGCCAGCACCAGGAACGCGATGTGGATCGGGTACCGCTGCCACGAACCGGCCAGGACCAGGAACTCACCGATGAAGCTGCCCATGCCGGGCAGGCCGAGGGCGGAGAGGCCCGAGAGCAGCAGGAAGCCGGCGAGCACCGGGGCCACCTTCTGCACGCCGCCGTAGGCGTCGATGTCCGCGGTGCCGCGGCGACGGATCATGAACCCGACGACGAGGAACAGCGCAGCGGTCGAGAGGCCGTGGTTGAGCATGTAGAAGATCGAGCCGGTGATCGACTGGGTGGTCAGGGCGAAGATGCCGAACACCATGATGCCGAAGTGGCTGATCGAGGTGTACGACACCAGGCGCAGCAGGTCCTTGGCACCGAACGCCATGAACGCGCCGTACAGCATGGACACGATCGCCCAGATCAGGATCACCGGGGTGGCCCACTGGGTGGCCTCCGGGAACGCCTGGAGGCAGATCTTGATCATGCCGAAGGTGCCGATCTTGTCGAGGATGCCGACGAGCAGCGTCGACGTGCCGGGCGTGGCCTGCTCAGCCGTGTCCGGCAGCCAGGTGTGGAGGCCGACCAGCGGCGCCTTCACCGCGAAGGCGAAGAAGAAGCCGACGAACAGCCAGCGGGCCATGTTCGTGCCCATGTCGAGGCCGACCACGTCCCCGATGAGGAAGCTCGGGCTGCCCTGGGCTGCGGTCGCGGCGTAGACGCCGGCCACTGCGACCAGCATCACGAGGCCGCCGGCCAGGGAGTAGATGAGGAACTTGATGGCGGCGGCGCGACGACGGGGCCCGCCGTAGCCTCCGATGAGGAAGTACGTCGGGATCAGCGTCGCCTCGAAGGCCACGTAGAACAGCAGGATGTCGGAGGCCATGAACACGTACAGCGCGAGGCCCTGCATGAGCAGCGCGAGCGCGAAGAACGTGGAGCCGCTCCAGCGTGCCGTCTCGTGGTCCCCCACGTGCCACTCGGCGAGCAGCACGACGGGGACGAGGATCACGGTCATCAGCACCAGGATGGCGCCCATGCCGTCGAGGTCGAGCGCGTAGTGCGCACCGATCGCGGGGATCCAGCTGACGTCCTCGGCGAGCGCGGCACCCTGCGTGTGCAGGATGAAGGCGAGCACGCCGAGCACGAGCGTGGTCAACGCGAAGCCGTAGCCGACGAGCTTGCCGACCTGGCCCTTCACGAAGATCAGCACGATGGCGCCGATGATGGGCACCAGGGCAAGGACCGTCAAGAGTGGGAATGTCATTTCTCAGTTGCTCCTTAGGCCAGTTGCCCGATGAGGACGACTACGGCGAGGGCCAGCAGGCCCACCCCGGCGGTGAGTCCGTAGCTGCGCACGTAACCGTTCTGCAGCTTGCGGAACCATTCGCCGACTCCGGCGGCCACTGCCGCCGAGCCCATGACCGCACCGTCTGCCACGCCACGGTCGAACGCGCCGAGGCCGGCGGACAGGCCCTTGGCGGGGCGGATGATCACGTGCTCGTTGAGCGCATCGCCATACAGGTCGTTGCGGCCGGCGTGCACCAGCGGGTTCTTCGTGGCCGGGGCCTCACGCGGGATGTCGCCCTTGTGCAGGAACCAACCGATGGCCACGCCGACGGCGACCACTGCGAGTGTGAGCAGCCCGATGGTGGTGAAGTGGACCAGCGGGGTGTTGTGCGGCTCCTGGCCGGTGGTCGGGGCCAGCCAGTCCTGAATCCAGCCGTTCATGAACAGGCCGGCGACCACGGACAAGATGGCGAGCACGATCAGCGGGACGGTCATGACCAGCGGGGACTCATGCGGCTCGACGCCATCCTCCCAGCGCTTCTTGCCGAAGAAGGTCATCATCATGAGGCGCGTCATGTAGTAGGCCGTGATGCCGGCGCCGATCAGCGCGAGGACACCGTAGACGGTGTTCTGCTGGAAGGCGGCCTCGATGATGTGGTCCTTCGAGTAGAAGCCCGCGAAGAACGGGAAGCCGATGATGGCGAGGTAGCCCATGCCGAAGGTGAGCGCGGTGATCTTCATGGGGCCGGCGAGGGCGCCGTAGTGGCGCATGTTCACGTCGTCGTTCATGCCGTGCATCACGGAGCCGGCGCCGAGGAACATGTTGGCCTTGAAGAAGCCGTGCGTGATGAGGTGGAAGATGGCGAACGATGCGCCGACGGGGCCGAGGCCCGCGGCGAGCATCATGTAGCCGATCTGCGACATCGTCGAGCCCGCGAGGACCTTCTTGATGTCGTCCTTCGAGGTGCCGATCCAGGCACCGGCCAGCAGGGTGACCGTGCCGACGATCGCGACCGCGGTGGTGGCGATCGGGGCGGCCTCATAGATCACGTGCGAGCGGACCACGAGGTAGACGCCTGCGGTGACCATGGTCGCGGCGTGGATGAGGGCCGACACCGGGGTGGGGCCCTCCATGGCGTCCAGCAGCCAAGACTGCAGCGGGACCTGAGCGGACTTGCCACAGGCGCCGAGCAGCAGGAAGAAGCCGATCAGCGTGACCCACGTGGGGCTCAGGTTCGCGACGCCGGCGTTGACCTCCTCGAAGCGGACCGAGCCGAACATCGCCAGCATGGTGAACACGGCCATCGAGAGGCCGAGGTCACCGACGCGGTTGACGATGAAGGCCTTGTTGCCGGCGGCCGCAGCCGACGGGCGGTGGGCCCAGAAGCTGATCAGCAGGAACGACGCCAGGCCGACGCCCTCCCAGCCGAGGAACAGCACGAGGTAGTTGTTGGCCAGCACCAGCACCAGCATCGCGGCGATGAACAGGTTCAGGTAGGCGAAGAAGCGACGACGGCGCTCGTCGTGGGCCATGTACCCGATGGAGTACACGTGGATCAGCGAGCCCACGCCGGTGACCAGCAGCACGAACAGGATCGAGAGCTGGTCCACCAGGAAGCCCAGTTCGATCGTCCAGTTGCCGGTGGCGATCCACTGGTACAGGTCGACGTTGATGGCGCGGTCGTCGCCGGGAGAGCCGAGCAGTTGCAGGAACAGCACCAGGCCGAGCACGAACGACGCGATGGGCGCCAGCGTGCCGAGCAGGTGGCCCCAGCCGTCGGTGATCTTGCCAGCCAGCAGCAGGAACGCGGCCGACGCCAATGGGATGGCGACGAGCAGCCAGACCATCAGGCCCGTGCTCGACATGGCGGAGACGGATTCAAGGAGTTGCACGTCCAAGTCCCCTTTACAGCTTCATCAGGTTGGCGTCGTCGACCGAGGCCGAGCGGCGGGATCGGTACACGGCGACGATGATCGCCAGGCCGATCACGACTTCGGCGGCAGCCACGACCATCACGAAGAAGGCCGCGACGAGGCCGTCGAGGTTGCCATGGAATCGGGCGAATGCGACGAAGGCGAGGTTCGTGGCATTGAGCATCAGTTCGATGCTGAGGAAGGCGATGATCGCGTTGCGGCGCAGCAGGAAGCCTGCGAGGCCGATCGTGAACAGGATCGCCGAGAGGACCAGAAATCCTTCGGGGTTCATTCGTCATCTCCTTCGAGCTCATCGGTGCGACCCTCGAGGGCCTGGTAGGCGGTCGAGGTGGGCGCGCGCAGCTCGTCGACGTCCACGACGACACCGCGCATGGTGAGGGTCTTGGACACCGACTTCTCCGCGATGGAGCCGTCAGGCAGCAGCGCGGGGATCGAGATGGCATTGTGCCGGGCGAAGACGCCGGAGCTCGGCAGCGGGCCGGGGTGCTCGCCGGTCTCGGCGTAGCGACGCACGCGGGCGTCAGCCTCGTCGAGCTGGGACATCTTCTTCTTGAGGCGCTCGCCGTGGGCCAGCACCATCGCGCCGACCGCGGCGGTGATGAGGAGGGCGGCGCTCGCCTCGAAGAGGAACACGTACTCACCGAACAGCTTGTTCGCCAGCGACGGGATGTTGCCGCCGTACTCGGCGTTGGCCGCCGCGAGGCCGGCCGGCTGGCCGCCCATCGTGAACTGGCCGACGGCGGAGATCAGCAGGATGCCGACGCCGAGCGCGACCAACGAGGCCGCGATGCGGTGGCCCTTGAGGGTCTCCACCACCGAGTCGAGCGAGTCGATGCCGATGAGCATGACGACGAACAGGAACATCATCAGGATGGCGCCGGTGTAGACGACGATCTGGATGACGAACAGGAACGGGGCGTCCTGGGCGGCGTAGAGCACCGCCAGGGAGACCATCACGCCGGCCATCGCGATGGCCGAGTGGATGGGCTTGCGGGACAGGAGGAAGATCAGGGCGCACACGATGGAGATGGGGGCGCACACCCAGAAGGCGACCTCACTGGCGGTCACCAGCGGGATCAAGGGGATCATTTGGCCGCTCCTGTGGTCGTCGAGCCGGTGCGGGAGTCGGGCTTGCCGGTTTCGGGCAGGCCGAGGAAGTAGTCCTTCTCGTCGTCGCCGAGGCGACGGGGATGCGGGGGCTGCTCCATGCCGCTCAGCAGCGGGGCAAGGAGGTCTTCCTTCTCGTAGATGAGGTCGAGGCGGGAGTCGTCGGAGATCTTGAACTCGTTGGTCATCGTGAGCGCCCGGGTGGGGCACGCCTCGATGCACAGGCCGCAGAAGATGCAGCGCAGGTAGTTGATCTGGTAGACGTGCCCGTAGCGCTCGCCGGGTGAGTAGCGGGCGTCGTCGGTGTTGTCGGCGCCCTCCACGTAGATCGCGTCCGCGGGGCAGGCCCACGCGCACAGCTCACAGCCGACGCACTTCTCCAGGCCGTCGGGCCAGCGGTTGAGCTGGTGACGCCCGTGGAAGCGCGGCATCGTGACCTTCTCCGCCCCCTTCTTGTGGGGGTAGGACTGCGTGAACGTCTTGCGGAAGATCGTGTTGAACGTGACGCCGAAGCCGGCCCACTGGTCGAAGATGCCCATCAGGCTTCCTTCCCTTCTGCGGTGACCTCAGCGGCGGGCTCCTCCTGCGCGGGACCGCGCACGACGCCTGCCAGTTCGGGCAGCACCTGTCCTGGCATGGGCGGCACGGGGTAGCCGCCGGCGAAGGGGTCGTATACCTCTTCGCCCTCAATGGCCCGCTCCTCCGGCACCTCGGCGACCGGGTTCTTGCCGCCGAACATCCACCACAGGACGATCAGCAGCGCGAGGCCGAGGCCGAGGGTCGCGTTGCGGAACTCGGTGTTGGCGACCAGCGCCACGACGATGATCCAGATCAGCGAGATCTCGATGAGCGCCTTCCAGCCGAGGCTCATGAACTGGTCGTAACGGAGGCGGGGCAGGGTGCCACGCAGCCACACGAACACGGAGATGAGCAGCTGGACCTTGATCATGAAGAAGATCGGGCCGAACCACGGGTTGTTGAAGAACTCGATGTTGTTGAGCGGCCAGAACGGCAGGTAGCCGCCCAGGAACAGCGTCGTGCACACCGCCGACACCGTCGCCATGTTGATGTACTCAGCGAGGAAGTACAGGGCGTAGCGGAAGCCGGAGTACTCGGTGAGGTACCCGGAGACAAGCTCGGACTCACACTCGGGCAGGTCGAACGGGGCGCGGTTGGTCTCGCCGACCATCGCGATCGCGTAGATGATGAAGGACGGGATCAGCAGCAGGAAGTACCAGCCCTGGATGCCCAGCGGGATCTCGATGTTGGTGAACGGGACCACCAGTTGCAGCGCGTTGCCCTGGGATTCCACGATCTCAGAGGTCGACATGGAGCCGGCCATCAGGAAGACGGCCACCATCGACAGGCCCATGGAGATCTCGTAGGAGATCATCTGGGCGGTCGAGCGGATGGAGCCGAGGAACGAGTAGGTGGAGTTGCCCGCCCAGCCGGCCAGCACGATGCCGTAGATGCCGATCGAGGCCGAGGCCAGGATGAACACGGCCGCGACCGGGAGGTCGGTGAGCTGCAGCCTGGTCTCCACTCCGAACATGGTCACCTGCCCACCGAACGGGATGACCGTCCAGCAGGTGAAGGCGGCCACGGCCGTCAGGATGGGGGCCAGGTTGAAGATCCACTTGTCGGCGTGCTTCGGGCGGAAGTCCTCCTTGACGAGGGCCTTCAGTCCGTCGCCGAGCGCCTGCCCGAGGCCGAGGGGGCCGTTCATGATGGGGCCGAGGCGGTGCTGCATCTTGCCGACGAGGCGCCGCTCGTACCAGACGTTGAAGATGGTCCAGACCAGGAGGATGACGAACAACCCCACCACCTTGATCAGCACCAACCACCACGGGTCGTTCATGAAGACGTTCATGCCTCAGCTCCTTCAACGACGGTGACTGCCGTGACGTGGACTTGAGAACCCGGATTGGCGGCGAGCCGCTCCCCCGGGCCGGGGTTCATGGGCACCCAGACGACGCCGTCGACCATGTCGGCGACGACCTCGACGGGCAGCACCAGGCTGGTGCCGTTTGCCTCGATGGTGGCGACCTCGGCCAGGCCGAGCTGCTCGGCGGTGGCGGCGGAGGCTCGTACCACGGCCGGGCGGGCGGTGGCACGCAGTGCCAGTTCGTAGTCGTTGCCCTGCGAGGCATCCAGCAGCTCGCGCCAGCTGGCGACGACCAGGTCGCCCTGCGCGGCAGGAGCCGCCTCGACGGTCGGGGCCGGCGGGCGCTCCCCGTCCCAGGCACCGAGTTCCGAGAAGTCCGCATAGGCGAGCTTGGAACCACGGAAGCCGAGGTCGGAGCCCAGCGCGTCCGCGAGGGCCGCGAGGATCCGGATGTCGGTCATGGGCGACATCGGGCGCTTGACGACCGTGTTGACGCGTCCGACCCGGTGCTCCCAGTTCAGGAAGTGGCCGGCCTGTTCCTCGAGGAGGGCCGCCGGGAAGACGACGTCGGCGCGTTCGGTCACGGCGCTGGCGCGCTGTTCGATGCTCACCACGAATTCGGCGGCTTCCAGACCGGCGAGCGCGGTGGCCGGATCGGCCAGGTCGTACGGGTCGACGCCGGCGACCAGCAGGCCACGCAGCGACCCGTCGGCCAGTGCGGCGAACTGCTCGTCGGCGGAGAGGCCCGCCTCGGAGGGCAGCGAGCCGACGCCCCACTGGGACGCGACGTCCACGCGGGCGGCGGCATCGGAAACCGTGCGACCACCGGGGAGGAGCGCCGGAAGGCAGCCGGCCTCGATGGCCCCGACGTCGCCAGCGCGACGTGGGATCCAGGCGACGCGGGCGCCGGTGGCGTCAGCCTTGGCGGCGACTGCGCTGAGGACGCCCGGGAGGGCGCCGGCGCGCTCGCCGACGAGGATGACCGTGCCGCTGTCGAGGTCGTCGAGCCCGTCGAGCGCCGCTGCCTCGGCACCGGGTGCGGTGGCGATCAGCGTGGCCGAGAGCTTGTCGGAGCCGCGCGACAGGAACGGCGCGATGGTGGTGACGCGGAGGTCGTTGTTGCGCACGGCCTTGCGGAGGCGCAGGAACACGATCGGGGACTCGTCCTCGGGCTCGAAGCTGACCAGCACGACGTGCTTGGCACCCTCGAGATCCGCGTAGGTGACGGACTCGTCGACCGAGCGGCCCGCCACTCGGGCGGCGAGGAACTCGGCCTCCTCTGCGGAGGCGGCACGGGAGCGGAAGTCGATGCTGTTGGTGCCGAGCACCGCGCGGGCGAACTTGCCGTAGGCGTAGGACGCCTCGACGGTCAGGCGGCCACCGGTCTGCACGCCGATCGAGGTGCCGACGGAGCGCAGCCCCTGCACGGCGACGTCGATGGCCTCGGGCCACGAGGCGGGCTCGAGCACCCCGTCGCGCCGCACGAGCGGGCAGGTGATGCGGTCGTCGCCGCGGCCGTACATGAAGCCGAAGCGGCCCTTGTCACAGCTCCACTCCTCGTTGACCTCCGGATTGTCGCCGGCGAGGCGACGCTTGACCTGGTGGTGGCGGTGGTCGGAGCGCAGTTCACAACCGGCGGCGCAGTGCTCACAGGTGGTGGTCGTCGACACGAGGTCGAACGGACGGGCCTGGAAGCGGTACGCGGCCGAGGTGAGGGCGCCCACGGGGCAGATCTGGACGACGTTGCCGGAGAAGTAGGAGTCGTACGGGTCCTGCTCGTAGAAGCCGACCTGCTGCAGCGCGCCGCGCTCAACCAGGGCGATGAACGGGTCGCCCGAGATCTGCTCGGAGAAGCGGGTGCAGCGCGCACACAGCACGCAGCGCTCACGGTCGAGGAGGATCTGGGCGGAGATGCTCACCGGCTTCGGGAAGGTGCGCTTGAGCCCCTCGTAGCGGGACTCGCCGTACCCCTGGGCCAGCGACTGGTTCTGCAGGGGGCACTCGCCGCCCTTGTCGCAGATGGGGCAGTCGAGCGGGTGGTTGATCAGCAGGAACTCCAGCATGCCCTTCTGCGCCTTGTCGGCGACGGGCGAAGTGCGCTGGGTGTTGACCACCATGCCCTCGGCGACCGGCATGGTGCAGGAGGCCTGGGGCTTCGGGAAGCCGCGGCCGTTGCCGGCGTCCGGGATGTCGACCATGCACTGGCGGCAGGCGCCGACGGGGTCGAGCAGCGGGTGGTCGCAGAAGCGCGGGATGGCGGTGCCGATCATCTCGGCGGCGCGGATGATCAGCGTGCCCTTGGGGACGCTCACCTCCGTGCCGTCGATGGTCAGCGTGACCAGGTCAGGCTTCGGCGCCACCTCGGCCGAGGTCTTGTTGGCGTCGACGGTCATCGCACGTCTCCTTCCGCGGCGAACAGTGCGCTCTTCTCGTAGGGGAACAGCTCCCAGGCCGGGGTGTGGTACCCCTGTTCGAACTCGGAGCGGAAGTACTTCACCGCACTGGTCACGGCGGCGACGGCACCGTCCGCGAGCGCGCAGAAGGAGCGGCCGCCGATGTTGTCACAGATGTCGAGGAGCTTGTCGACATCGCCCTCCTGGGCGGTGCCGGCCTCGAACTTCATCAGGAGCTGGACGAGCCACCAGGTGCCCTCACGGCACGGGGTGCACTTGCCGCAGCTCTCGTGCTTGTAGAACTCCACGAAGCGCAGCG
Organism: Propionibacterium sp.; assembly: GCA_012837465.1. GTDB lineage: Bacteria > Actinomycetota > Actinomycetes > Propionibacteriales > Propionibacteriaceae > Arachnia. Next base: position 14,421 of record DURG01000096.1, read on the forward strand.
TGGTGCGTACCACCGAGGTCGTGTCGTCGAAGATCTGCAGCGCCTTGGTGCCCAGCATCGAGCCGGCGGCGGCCATGCCCTCGTAGTCCATCGGGAGGTCGAGGTGCTCGCCCGTCAGGATGGGCGTGGAGGAACCGCCGGGGGTGAAGAACTTCAACTCGTGGCCGTCGCGCATGCCGCCGCCGAGCTCGATGAGCTCGCGGAGCGTCACGCCGAGGGGGGCCTCGAACTGGCCGGGGGTCTTGATGTGGCCGGACAGCGAGTAGAGCGTGTAGCCCTTCGACTTCTCCGTGCCCATCGACTGGAACCAGTCCGCGCCGTGGTTGACGATCGACGGCACCGAAGAGATGGACTCGACGTTGTTGACCACCGTCGGGGAGGCGTAGAGGCCTGCCACAGCGGGGAACGGCGGGCGGAGTCGCGGCTGGCCGCGGCGGCCTTCGAGGGAGTCGAGCAGGGCCGTCTCCTCGCCGCAGATGTAGGCGCCCGCACCGGCGTGGACGATGATGTCCAGGTCGTAGCCGGTGCCCAGGATGTTCTTGCCCAGGTAGCCGGCGGCGTACGCCTCCCGCACGGCCTGCTGGAGGCGGCGGATGACGTGCAGCACCTCACCGCGGCAGTAGATGAACGCGGTGTGGGAGTTGATGGCGAAGCTGGAGATGATGATGCCCTCCACCAGCGTGTGGGGCGTGGCCATCATCAGCGGGATGTCCTTGCAGGTGCCCGGCTCCGACTCGTCGGCGTTGACGACGAGGTACTTCGGGTTGGGATTGTCCTGCGGGACGAAGGACCACTTCATGCCCGTCGGGAAGCCTGCACCTCCGCGGCCTCGGAGGTTGGCGTCCTTGACCAGCGTGATGAGGTCTGCCGGCTGCATGGTCAGGGCCTTGCGCATCGCGCGGTAGCCACCGGTGGCCTCGTAACGGGCCAGCTTCCACGAGTTCGGCGTCCCCCACTGTTCGCTGAGGACGGGGGTCAGCAGATCGGTCACTGTGCAGCCTCCTGCTCAGGAGCGGCCGGCTTGGCGTCTGCGGCCGGTGCCTTCCAGTTCTTCTCACGGGCGATCTCGACGCCGGCGAGCGACGCGGGGCCGGCGGACGGGCCCTCGTCGGCACGGCCGTCGGGGAAGCCTGCGAGCACGCGCTCGGCTTCCTTCCACGTGGTGATCACGGCGCCGCGCGAGGAGACGACCTCCTCGTCGGCGAGCAGCTTGTCGAGCAGCTCATCGGCCTTCTGGGGGGTCATGTTGTCGAAGAACTCCCAGTTGACCATCATCACCGGCGCGTAGTCGCACGCGGCGTTGCACTCGAGGCGTTCCAGCGAGATCTGCCCGTCGGGAGTGGTCTGGCCCTCGTCGATGCCGAGGCGCTTCTTGGCGCGCTCCAGGAGGATGTCGCCACCCATCACGGCGCACAGCGCCGTGGTGCAGACACCGACGTGCTGCTTGCCGGCCGGGCGACGCTTGTACATGGTGTAGAACGTGGCCACGCCGGAGACCTGGGCGGTGGTGATGCCCAGCACGTCGGCGCAGGCCTCGATGCCGCGGGGGCTGATGCGGCCGTCGACCGACTGGACGAGGTGCAGCATCGGCAGCAGTGCGGAGCGGGGCTGCGGGTAGCGGCCCGCGAGCTCACGCAACTCGTCGATGGTGGTCTCGTCGATGTTGGTCGACTGGTCCGCGTAGTCCACCGAGCCGGATTCGGGGAAGTGGCTCTCAAAGTGGCCGCTCATCGGTCCACACCTCCAAGGACGGGGTCGAGGCTGGCGAGCGCGACGACGACGTCGGACATCATGCCGCCCTCGCACATCATCGGGATCGCCTGCAGGTGGTTGAAGCCCGGGTCACGGAAGTGCACCCGGTAGGGGCGGGTCCCGCCGTCGGAGACGACGTGGCACGCCAGCTCGCCCTTGGGCGATTCGATGGCCTGGTAGACCTGGCCGACCGGCACCTTGAAGCCCTCGGTGACGATCTTGAAGTGGTGGATGAGCGCTTCCATGGACTCGCCCATGATGTGCTTGATGTGCTCGTTGCTGTTGCCCTGACCGTCGGCACCGACCGACAGCTGCGCGGGCCAGGCGATCTTCTGATCGGCGACCATGACCGGCTGGCCCTGGGTGGCCTCGAGGCGCTCGATGCACTGCTCGACGATCTTGAGCGACTCCCAGCACTCCTGGAGGCGGATGCGGAAGCGGCCGTAGGAGTCGTCCGAATCCCAGGTGACGACGTCGAAGTCGTAGGTCTCGTAGCCGCAGTAGGGCTGCGTCTTGCGGAGGTCCCACGGGTAGCCGGTGGCGCGCAGCGGCGGGCCGGACATGCCCATCATCATCGTCTGCGTGAGGTCCATCACGCCGACGTTGGACTGGCGGCCGATGAAGATCGGGTTCTCGTTGCAGAACGTCGCGTACTCGGGCAGGTGCTTCTTCAGCCAGTCGACGACGGTGCGCAGGTGGCTGATGCCGTCCTCGGGCAGGTCGTTGGCGACGCCGCCGGGGCGGATGAACGCGTTGTTCATGCGCAGGCCGGAGATGGCCTCGAAGAAGTCGAGGATCATCTCGCGCTCACGGAACGCGATGGTCATGACGGTGAGCGCACCGATCTCCATGCCGCCGGTGCCCATGGCGACCAGGTGGGAGGCGATGCGGTTGAGCTCCATCATGAGCACGCGGATGATGGTGGCGCGCTCGGGGATGTCGTCGGTGATGCCGAGCAGCCGCTCGACGGCCAGGCAGTAGACGGCCTCGTTGAAGATGGGGGCCACGTAGTCCATGCGCGTGACGTAGGTCACGCCCTGGGTCCACGTCTTGAACTCCATGTTCTTCTCGATGCCGGTGTGCAGGAAGCCGATGCCGGGGCGGATCGACAGCACCGTCTCGCCGTCCATCTCGAGGACGAGGCGCAGCACGCCGTGCGTCGACGGGTGCTGGGGGCCCATGTTGACGACGATGGTTTCGTCGCCGCGCTCGGCCTGGTCCGCCACGATGTCGGCCCAGTCGCCACCCTGGGCGAGGTAGACGGCGTCGAACTCCTCGTCGGAGCTGCCGGCGTAGAAGTCTTCAGTGGTTGCGTGGGTCACGAGTAGGTCCTCCGGTTGTCGGGAGCGGGCACGTGCGCGCCCTTGTACTCGACGTCGACGCCACCGAGCGGGTAGTCCTTCCGCTGCGGGTGGCCCTTCCAGTCGTCCGGCATGAGGATGCGCGTGAGCGACGGGTGGCCGTCGAAGACGATGCCGAACATGTCCCACGTCTCGCGCTCGTGGTAATCGGCCATGGGGTACGTGGCCACGATGGAGGGGATGTGCGGATCCTCGTCGGGGCAGCTGACCTCCAGGCGGACCCGGCGGTTGTGGGTGTAGCTCAGCAGGTGGTAGACGGAGTGGAGCTCCTCGCCCTTCTCCTGCGGGTAGTGCACTCCGGAGACCGACACGCACACCTCGAAGCGCAGGTGCGGGTCATCACGGAACGTCTTGGCGACGGCGGTCAAGTGCTCGCGGGGCACGTAGATGGTCAGCTCGCCACGGTCGAACAGCACGCGGGCGCCGCCGAGTTCCTCGGGGAGCACCTCCAGCGCGCGGCTGTGGATGGCGTCGGCCGGCTCGTCGAACGGGGGCTCGGACTGGCCGGGCATCGTGAGTTCACGTTGCAGGCCGCCGTAGCCGGAGGTGTCGCCGGAGCCGCGCGACCACATGCCCGCCTTGCTGGCGAACACCGGCTGCTGCGCGGGCATGCCCGACGTCGACGGGAGGTTCTCCTCAGGAGTCAGTTCGTCGCTCATCGCATGAGCCCCTTCATCTCGACCTTCGCCGGACGGGCGAGTGCGGCCTGCTCGGTGTCCTCGACCCACTTCTCCATGTTGGCGCCGATGGGGTGCTTGAGGACCTTCTCGCGCAGCTTGAACATGCCCTCGATGAGCATGTCGGGGCGGGGCGGGCAGCCGGGGATGTACATGTCGACCGGAAGGAAGTGGTCACAGCCCTGCACGACCGCGTAGTTGTTGAACATGCCGCCCGACGAGGCGCAGGCGCCCATCGCGATGACCCACTTGGGGTTCGGCATCTGGTCATAGACCTGGCGCACGACCGGCGCCATCTTCTGCGACACGCGCCCCGACACGATCATGAGGTCGGCCTGGCGCGGCGAGGCGCGGAACACTTCCTGGCCCCAACGGCCGGCGTCGTAGCGCGGCGTGCCGTAGGCCATCATCTCGATGGCGCAGCAGGCCAGGCCCATGGTGGCGGGCCAGAAGGACGTCCGGCGAGCCCATCCGAAGATGGCTTCGACGCTGGTCAGCAGGATGCCGCTAGGAATCTTGTCTTCGATACCCATTGAAAAGACTCTCCGATCATTCCCAGTCGAGGCCGTTGCGGCGCAGGACGTAGACGTAAGGGATGAAGAACAGAACGATGAACACGATCATGGCGATGATCGCGAACATGCTCAGTTGGTTGTAGGCCACGGCCCACGGCAGGAGGAACACCACTTCGATGTCGAAGACGATGAACATCATGGCCGTGATGTAGTACTTGACCGGGAACCGGCCGCCGCCGATCGGCTGTGGGGTGGGCTGGATGCCGCACTCGTAGCTGTCGTACTTCGCACGGTTGTACCGAGCCGGCCCGACGACCAGGCTCAGCCCCATGGAGACCACGACGAACACGGTGGCGAGCAGCACCATGCCGACGATGGGGATATAGGGGTTCATCCTTCTTTCCTTCCGATCAGGCCGACGGGGCGACCTTGCACAGGGCGTTGATGATCCGGTCCATCGCGTCCCCATCCCTGGAGTCGGTCAGGTTGGCGAGCAGCTTCATGACAAAGCGCATCAGCATGGGTCGTGGCAGGCCGTAGCGGGTGCAGAGGTACATGATCCGCGGGTCGCCGATGAGTTTGGTGAAGATCATTCCGAGGCGATAGTAGCCACCCAGGCTGTCCTTGAGGGCGGCGGGGTAGGCCTGCATCGCCTTCTCCGCCGACGCGGTGCCGACGCCGCGGGACTTCGCCTCGGCCAGCGCGTTGGCGGCCAACTCGCCGGCCTCCATGGCGTAGGCGATGCCCTCGCCGTTGAAAGGGCTGACCATGCCCCCGGCGTCGCCGACCAGCACGAGGCCGCGGCCGTAGTGCGGCTGGCGGTTGAAGGCCATGGGCAGCGCGGCGCTCTGCACCTTGCCCACCATGTTCTCCTCGCGGTAGCCCCACTCCTCCGGTGTGGCGTCGAGCCAGCGCTTCAGCAGTTCGCGGTAGTTGGTCTGGCCGAAGCCCTTCGACGTGTTGAGCACGCCGAGACCGACGTTGCAGGTGCCGTCGCCCATCGGGAAGATCCAGCCGTAGCCGGGCAGCAGGGTGGACTTGCCGGGCTCGCCGTCCCAGAGTTGCAGGTGCGACTCGAGGAACGGGTCGTTGCTCATCGGGCTCTTGTAATAGGTGCGCACGGCCACCCCCATGGGGCGGCTGTCGATCTTGTTGAGGCCCATGGAGACCGAGAGGCGCGACGAGTTGCCATCGGCGGCCACGACGTAGGGCGCCCTGAAAGTGCGGCCGTCCTTCGTCTCGACGCCGGCGATGCGCCCGGTGCGATCATCGAGGATGGCGCCGGTGACGTTGGCGCCCTGGATGAGCTCGGCTCCCGCTGCGACGGCGTGCTGGGCGAGCAGGTCGTCGAAATCGGCGCGCTTGCGCTGGACGCCGTAGGGCGGGAAGTCGGTGAGATCGGGCCACAGCAATTCGAAGGGCTCGACGTGCCCGCCGTAGACGCGCAGGCCCTTGTTGTGGATCCAGCCGGCCTCTTCGGAGACGTCGATGCCGATCTTCGTCAGGGCGCGGGTGGCGCGGGGCGTGAGGCCGTCACCGCAGACCTTCTCACGCGGGAAGGTGGACTTCTCGAGGAGGGTGACCGTGAGGCCGTGGCGGGCCAGGTAGGTGGCTGTCGCTGATCCGCCCGGTCCGGCGCCGACGACGATGACGTCGGATTCCTGGGTGGGGCGGGCCGTGCCAGAGTTGGCGAACGACATACACACTCCTGTCGACTACGACGGTGATTACCGGCTCAGTCTAGGGGTGGTCGGACGTTTCGGCCAACCAAGCGGAGGAAAGCCTGACCGGCGGACAATCCACGCCTGACGTCGCCTTTTCAGCATGTTCCAGTTGCGTAATTACCGGCCCTGTCGGCAGCCACTTCGCCTCACTGAGTGGCCCGGTAACGGCGCTCCGGCTATGCTCACGAGGGTGATTTTGGACTTCGGGAGCGCCCGGATGCGCGCGACGACCGTCGCGATCGACGACCCCGGCCCCCTGGAGCGGTTCCTCCCCGAATCCGGCCCCTGCTCGGCGTTCATCCGGCGCGGCGAGGGCTTCGTCGCGCTGGGGGAGGTCGCCCGGTTCGAGACGGACCGCCTGGAGGCGGCCGACGTGTGGTGGGACGAGATCTCAGGACAGATCGACCACGACACCGAGATGCTCGGCGAGCACGGCACGGGCCCCATCGCGGTGGGCACCTTCACGTTCGACCCGGACCGCTCCGAGGAGCGCTCCGTGCTGACGGTGCCCGAGGTGATCATCGGCCGCCGCGCCGGCCTCACCTGGATGACCAAACTGGGCGCGTCACGCCGCGACGCCTCCCTCCCCTCCCCCGGCGAGGCCGTCCGCGCACCCCGGGGCGTCACCGCCAACGGTGGATCCATGGCGGACCAGGTCTGGACCGACATCGTGGGCGCCGCCGTCAACATGATCCGGCAGGGCGAGGTGCACAAGGTGGTGCTGGCCCGCGACCTGATCGCACGCGCCGAGGACCCGTTCGACCTGCGCCACCTGCTGCGCAGGCTGATGGCCGCCTACCCGATGACCTGGACGTACCTGGTCGACGGCATGATCGGTGCCACTCCCGAGCTCCTCGTCCGCCGCGAGGGCGGCCTGGTCACCTCCCGTGTGCTGGCCGGCACCGTCTGGAGCGACGACGACGCCGCTGATCCGCTCCGGCTGGCCACCCGGCTCGCCGGTTCACCCAAGGATGTCTCGGAGCACGAGTTCGCCGTCGAATCCGTGGCGGAGGCCCTGGCCCCCTACTGCCACGCGATGAACGTGCCCGAGGCTCCGTCGGTGTTGAAGCTGCCCAACGTGATGCATCTGGCCACCGACATCACCGGCGTGGTCGACGGCGACGCGAGCGCACTGATGCTCGCGGCCGCACTGCACCCCAGCGCCGCGGTCTGCGGCACCCCGACGCACCTGGCCCTCGACATCATCGCCGAGCTGGAATCGCTCGACCGCGGCCGCTACGCCGGCCCCGTCGGCTGGGTGGACATGGCGGGCGACGGCGAGTGGGCCATCGCGCTGCGCGGCGGCCACGTCCGCCCCGAGACCCCGGACGAGATCCAGCTGTTCGCGGGAGCCGGCATCGTGGCCGATTCGTCGCCCGAATCGGAACTGGCCGAGACCGGCGCGAAGTTCGTCCCGATGCTGCAGGCCCTCGGCCTGGAAGGTTCCTGAGCGGGGATCAAGGCCCCGATCACGCTGCGGGCGCCCTTCGTCGTCGCCGGCTCGTCCCTCGCCGGCGACGCTCAGGGGCCAGGGTCAGCGGTTGCGCTGGACCTTGATCTTCTGCTTCGGCGGCAACTCGCCGGCGCGGCGACGCTTCTCCTCCTCCAGGAGGCGCTTCTGCTCTTCCTGCTGCTCCATGAGCTGCTCGCGGTCCAGGCCGCTGCGTAGGATCATGAAGGCGATGAGGCCGACCACCAGGGAGATCCACACCGGCCAACCGAGCACGACGGGGAGGGTGACCAGGGCGACCATGTCGATGCCGCGCAGCAGCGAGAACATCAGGCC
>DURG01000097.1 GCA_012837465.1 Propionibacterium sp.
CGTGCGCCGCCGAGCCGGATGCGCACCAGCGCCCGGGCGAGCGCCACGCGGCGACGCTCGCCCGCGGAGAGGCCCTCCCCGTCGTCGCCGACGTGCTTCTCGGGGCCGAAGTCGGCGCCGGCCTCGACGAGGGCCGCGGCCACGTCGTCGGGGGTGGCCGAGGGATGCCCGAGGGCGACGTTGTCGCCGACGGTGCCGTTGAGGAGGCCGGGCTCCTGGCCCACCCAGGCGAGCTGCTGGTGCCAGGAGACCAGGTCGATGTCGGTCAGCGGCGTGCCGCCCACCGTGACCCGGCCGGAGGTGGGGGCGAGGAAGCCCATCGCCATCGCCAGGGCCGTCGACTTGCCGCCGCCGGAGTGCCCGCTCATCGCGACCACCTCGCCCGGCTCGACCCGCAACGACAACCCTTCGACGGCGGCTTCAGCCGAGCCGGGATACGTGTAGGAGACGTCCTCCAACGCCAGTGCCCCATCGGGGGCCGGGGCGGTGCCCGCGTGGGTGGTGGCGTCGTCGATGACCTCGAAGGCGGCATCCGCGGCGGCCACGCCGTCGACCGAGTCGTGGAAGTGCACGCCCACCTGCCGCACGGGCAGGAAGGCCTCCGGCGCGAGGATGAGGACGAACAGGGCGGTGGGGAAGTCCACGTGGCCGTAGACCAGCCGGAAGCCGATCGTCACCGCGACCACCGCCACCGACAGCGACGCCAGCAACTCCAACGCGAACGCCGAGAGGAACGAGACCATCAGCACCTTCATCGTGGCGCCGCGGTACTGCTCCTCGTTGAGGTCGACGCCGCGCTTCTGGGCCCTGGCACGCGCGAACGCCTGGAGGGTGGGCAGGCCGGCGATGAGGTCGCCGAAGTGGTTCGCGAGCCGATCCGCGACCGCATAGGAGTGGCGCGTGGCCTTCTCCGTGGTCCAGCCGATCAGCGCCATGAAGATGGGGATCAGCGGCAGCGTGAAGGCGATGATGATCGCGGACTGCCAGTCGGCCAGCAGGATCGTGCCGCCCACCAGGAACGGCACGGTCACCGCCAACCCGAGCTGGGGGAGGTACTTGCTGAAGTAGCCGTCGAGGGCGTCGAGGCCCTGCGTGATCGTGCGCACCAGGGAGGCCGACGACGCGGCCCCCACCGGCGTCGACAGCCTGGCCTTGAGCACGTCGCGGCGCAGCGTCGACTTCACCGAGGCCGCGCTGCGGTGCGCCAGCCAAGAGTTGAGCCAGGCCAGCAAGCCGCGCCCGAGGAAGACCAGCGCGAGCAGCAGGAGGGCGGTGGGCCAGCCGGGAGGGAAGGTCCTGATGTCGAAGGCGAGGGTGACCCAATCGGCGATGAGCTTGGCCTGGGCGATGAGGAGCCCCGCGGTCAGGACGCCGACGACCACCGTCGCCACCAGGAACCTGCGCGTCGCCTGTGCTCGCTTCAGGAGTCTGGGGTGAATCGGTCCGGCCACCCGGCCATCCTTCCACAACCGCCTGCCCGGGGCGTCGCACGCTCCGCAGGGCGGGCCGGGCCTGAGTTCGCACTGCAACAAGCGGTGGCAACTGCTCTTGGTGTGACAAGGGACGGGCGTACAGTCGAACTGACGACTGCGCAAAGGAGATCACACTCATGACCGCACAAGCCACGAACCACTGGCCCACCCGATCCGAGGTGGACGCACCACAGTTGGGGGCCGCCGACTACGAGCGCCTTGACGCCTGGTGGCGGGCCGCCAACTACCTCTCCGTCGGGCAGATCTACCTGCTCGACAACCCCCTCCTCCGGCGTGAGCTGAGCCGCGACGACGTCAAGCCCCGTCTCCTCGGCCACTGGGGCACCACTCCCGGCCTCAACTTCCTCTACGCCCATGCCAACCGGGCCATCAAGGAGCGCAGCCTCAACGCGTTCTACCTGACCGGCCCCGGCCACGGCGGCCCCGGCCTGGTGGCCAACACCTACCTCGAGGGCACCTACACCGAGACCTACCCCAACATCACCCAGGACGAGGACGGCCTGCAGCGCCTCTTCAAGCAGTTCTCGTTCCCCGGCGGCATCCCCAGCCACGTCGCGCCCGAGACCCCCGGCTCCATCCACGAGGGCGGCGAGCTCGGCTACGCGCTCAGCCACGCCTATGGTGCGGCCTTCGACAACAAGGACCTGCTCGTCTTCGCGGTGGTGGGCGACGGCGAGGCCGAGACCGGCCCGCTGGCCACGTCCTGGCACTCGAACAAGTTCACCAACCCCAAGCACGACGGCGTGGTGCTGCCGATCCTCCACCTCAACGGCTACAAGATCGCCAACCCCACCGTCCTGGCCCGCATCCCCGAGGAGGAGCTCGAGGCTCTCCTGGTGGGCTACGGGCACAAGCCGTATTTCTTCACCGGCGGCTTCGACGGCGAGGATCCCATGGAGTGCCACGAGCGCTTCGCCGCGCTCCTCGACGAGGTGCTCGACGAGATCGCCGCCATCAAGGCCCGGGCGGAGGCCGGCGACGAGACCCGCCCGGCGTGGCCGATGATCGTCTTCCGCACCCCCAAGGGCTGGACCGGCCCCGAGACCATCGACGGCAAGCGCACCGAAGACTCGTGGCGCTCCCACCAGGTGCCGCTGGCCAACGCCCGCGACACCGAGGAGCACCTGCATGATCTTGAGGAGTGGCTGAAGTCCTACCGCCCCGATGAACTCTTCGACGACAGTGGTCGCCTGAACGACGACATCGCCGATTTGGCTCCCGAGGGGACGTTGCGCATGTCGGCGAACCCGATCACCAACGGGGGCCTGCTGCTCAAGGACCTGATCCTTCCCGACTTCCGGGAGTTCGCCGTCGACGTCCCCTCGCCGGGCGAGCCCGTCACCGAGGCCACGCGCCGCCTGGGCGCGTACTTCCGCGAGGTGATCCGCCTCAACCCGGACAACTTCCGCATCTTCGGGCCGGACGAGACGGCGTCGAACCGTCTCCAGGACGTCTACGAGGTCACAGACAAGCAGTGGAACGCGGAGTTCCTGCCTACGGACGACGACGACCACCTGGCCCGCGCCGGCCGGGTGATGGAGATGCTGTCCGAGCACCAGTGCCAGGGCTGGCTGGAGGGCTACCTGCTCACCGGCCGCCACGGCATGATGAGCTCCTACGAGGCGTTCATCCACATCGTCGACTCGATGTTCAACCAGCACGCCAAGTGGCTGAAGGTGACCAACCACATCGACTGGCGTCGGCCCATCGCGTCGCTGAACTACCTTCTCTCCAGCCACGTCTGGCGCCAGGACCACAACGGCTTCAGCCACCAGGACCCGGGCTTCATCGACCACGTGGTCAACAAGAAGGCCGACGTGATCCGCGTCTACCTTCCGCCGGACACCAACACGCTGCTGTCGACGTTCGACCACTGCCTGCGCTCGCGGCAGTACGTCAACGTGGTGGTGGCGGGCAAGCAGCCCAACCCGAACTGGCTCAGCATGGACGAGGCGGTCAAGCACTGCACCCGCGGCATCGGCATCTGGGACTGGGCCGGCACCGAGGTCGAGGGAGAGGATCCCGACGTCGTGCTGGCCTGCGCCGGCGACATCCCGACGCTGGAGACCCTCGCCGCCGCTCGGATGTTGCGTGAGGCCATCCCTGAGTTGAAGGTGCGCGTGATCAACGTCGTGGACCTGATGCGGCTGCAGGACGAGAAGGAGCATCCGCACGGCCTGCCGAACAAGGAGTTCGACAACCTGTTCACCACCGACAAGCCGGTGATCATGGCCTACCACGGCTACCCGTGGCTGATCCATCGCCTCGCGTACCGGCGCACCAACCACGCCAACATCCACGTGCGCGGCTACAAGGAGGAGGGCACCACCACGACGCCCTTCGACATGGCGATGCGCAACGACATCGACCGGTTCCACCTGGTGATGGACGTCATCGACCGCGTCCCGTCGCTGGGCTCGAAGTACGCCAACTTGCGGCAGTACATGAACGACGCCCGGACGTCGGCCCGCGCCTACGCGTTCGAGCACGGCGAGGACGTGGCGTCGGTGCGTGACTGGGCGTGGGACGCGGACCGCGACGTCGACCCCGAGGCCAACGCCACCGCCGCCACGGGCGGCGACAACGAGTAGGCCGGAGCGCCCGCCCCGGCATCGGCCATCGCTGGGGCTGCTGGGGAGGGCCCGGTCAGGCCCGGGGCTTCAGGATCAGCGGAGGTCCTCGTAGGCGCCGGCGTTGGTGACGTCGGTGAAGCCCATCTGCTCCATGATCTCCTTGGCCTGGCCGGAGCGGTTGCCGCTGCGGCAGTAGACGACGTACTTGTCGTCGCGATCAAGGCTGCCGATCTGGTCCTTGAAGTCGGCGGCGTAGATGTCGATGTTCTTGGCACCGTCGAGGTGCCCGGCGCCGTACTCCTCGGGTGTGCGCACGTCGATGACGACGGCGTCCTCGGCGATCGGCGACTCGGAAGAGCCACCGTCGGTGCCGCAGGCGGCCATGGTGACGGAGAGGGACAGGGCGGCGGCGAGAAGCAGTTTGCGCATGGCCACAGCATACAAGCGAAATACCCCAGTGGGTATGAACGAGGGGCCCACTTCCGCCGAAGTGGGCCCCTCGTGGAACCTGTGCTCAGTTCACCTTGAGATTTCGTCCTGATCGTGCGCATATGACGACATCGGGGCGATTTCTCAAGGTGAGTTTCGTCATGCCGCGACCTCGACCTCGTCGGGGATGTTCTTGGTCGAGATGCGCTTGCTGAAGACGTAGTAGCTCCAGCTCTGGTACGCGATCACGATGGGCACGAAGATCACAGCCGCCCAGGTCATGATGGTCAGCGTGGTGGGCGAGGACGCGGCGGTGATCATGTTCAGCCGTTCCGCGATGGCCGTCGACTCGTCCTGCGCGAAGCCCAGGTTGCCGTACATCTTCAGGAAGATGCCCGCGAAGAGCGTCACGACGGTGAGGCCGGTCAGGATGAATCCCCACCCGTCGCGGCCCTTGCCGCTCATGAAGGTGGCAGCGGCGACCGCCACGATGGCGATGATGCCGGCGACCCACGCGAAGATCGACAGGTTGCCGAACTCCGAGTTGGCGGGCCAGAAGATGTTCTGGCAGATCACGAACACCGCGACCAGGCCGGTGGCCACCCAGCCGACCTTGGCGGCGAACGCCTCGGCACGCTCGTGGATGATGCCGCTGGTCTTCAGCGCCAGGAACGTGGAGCCGTGCACCAGGAACAGCACCACCAGCATGACGCCGCCCAGCAGGGCGAACGGCATGAACAGCCCGAAGAAGGTGCCGTCGAACAGCGGAGCCGGGCCGGCGGGGGTGTCGATGGTGGCCTGGGGCAGGCCCATCACGAAGTTGGCGAAGCCGACGCCGAGCACCAG
>DURG01000098.1 GCA_012837465.1 Propionibacterium sp.
CGGCGAGGACCTGGGCTTCGGACAGGTCCCGGATTCCAACTCCTACCTGCTGGCCGGGCTGGTGACGCGCTTCGGCGGCGAGGTGGTGCTGCGCCGCGCCGTCGGCGACGACCAGGCCGAGTTCCGCGCGGCCCTCGACGAGGCGCTGGCCGCGGACGTCGTGGTCACCACCGGCGGCGTGTCCGTGGGCGCGTTCGAGGTGGTGCGCCAGGTCACCGAGGGCGACGAGATCTCCTTCGAGCGGGTCAACATGCAGCCCGGCAAGCCCCAGGCCAGCGGCCTGCTGCGCGCGCCCGACGGGCGCGGGGTCGCGTTCCTGGGCTTCCCCGGCAACCCGGTGAGCGCCTGGGTCTCGGCCTGGCTGTTCCTCCGCCCCCTCCTGCTCGCCTTCACGGTCCCTGAGCGTGTCGCATCCGAGGAACGAGGACGCCGACCCGTCGAAGGGCGCCTCCACCCCGACACCTTCGTCCTCCCGGTGCGCGAGACGTGGCGGAAGACCACGGAGCGCCGCCAGTACATCCCGGTCAAGGTCGTCGACGGCGGGGTCGCCCCGTCACACGCGTTGGGCTCCGGCTCGCACCTCATCGGGTCGCTCCACCTGGCCGACGGGATCGCCATCGTGCCGGCGGATGCCGACGGCCCCGGCGACACCGTCGAGGTCCTGCTCACCCGCTGACCTGCGCTGCTTGACCCGGTCGCCTCCCGGCGATGAGACCTCAAGGTCTGCAGCGCCGTCGGGAATCGTCGCGCGCCCCGCCCAATGGGGGACCCCCGCCCGGCCGATCAGGCTGAGTGTGGTGGGGCTGGCCGCGGCCGGGCACCCCCAAACGCCCGGCCTACCCGGTCGCGCGACGATCCCCGACGGCAAACCGCTGGGGTTGCAGGTGCTCCGGCTGGGCACCTGTGGTTGCGGCGGTGGGTTCGCTGGGGTTGGGGGGCGTGAAGGGGGTTCTTGTAGGTTGGGCCGCATGGAGTTCACGCACCTCGACGCCCAGGGCCAGGCCCGCATGGTCGACGTCACCGGGAAGCAGCCCACCGTCCGATCCGCGACGGCGGTGGCGACCGTGAAGACCTCGCCGGAGATCGTCGAGGCCCTGCGCACCGGCACCGTCCCGAAGGGCGACGTGCTCGCCGTCGCGCGCGTGGCCGGCATCGCCGCGGCGAAGAAGACCCCGGACCTGCTGCCGCTGGCCCACATCATCGGCGTGCACGGCTGCGTCGTGGACCTCGAGATCACCGACGAGGGCGTCGACATCACGGCCACCGTGCGCACGGCGGACCGCACCGGAGTCGAGATGGAGGCCCTCACCTCCGTGACGGTCGCCGCGCTCGCGATCGTCGACATGGTCAAGGGCGTGGACCGCTCCGCCGAGATCGTCTCGGCGAAGATCACCGCCAAGAGCGGCGGCCGCTCCGGCGACTGGACCCGCTGACCGGTCCCTGAGCCTTGATCCACCGGTGCCGTGCAGCAGGGGGGGGGTCCACTTCCGGGTCCCGAGTGCCGATGGAAAGGCCCTGCACGCCTCGCCAAGCGTCGCGACGACCTGGCCTTTCCGTCGGTGTATCGAGGGACCTGAGCAGCATTGAGGCGCAGGGGTGCTGGGTTTATCTGATGCGGTTGATGTGGGGGAGGGACGAGCGCATGTGTCGAAGGGGCGCCCGTAGCGTGATTGTGACCTTGACCCCGGTCCTCGGACGCGACACGCCCAGGGGTCGATTTCAGTGGCCTCCGCCGTCGAGTTGGGCCACCAAGTGGGCCAGCAACGGGGCGACGACGGCCATGGTGTCGCGCACGCCGCCGGTGGAGCCGGGAGCGTTGATGACCACCGCGCGCTGGGCGTCGTCGAAGGACACCACGCCCGCGACCCCGCGGCTGAGCAGCGCCATCGGCGTGTGCTCCGCGCCCCTGCGGCGCACCTCCTCCATCAGGCCGGGCACCTCGTAGTCGACGAGGTCGCTGGTGACGTCGACCGTC
>DURG01000099.1 GCA_012837465.1 Propionibacterium sp.
GCCGTTGGGTTGGCTGCTGAACCACGAGGCCCCGGGGGGCCGGTTGGCCACCCGCGTCGGCGGCGCCGCAGTGTTGCACGTGGCCCTGCTGATCGGCCTGGCTGTCGCGCTGGCCGCGTGGCGGCAAGGGTACCGGCCCAAGGTGTCGGGGGCGGTCACTGGGCTGTACGCGCTCTACCTCCTGCTCAGCCAGTCCCGCGCCGGGCTGATCGTCGTGGGGGTGTTCGTGGTGCTGGTGGTGGCGCCGCCGCTGGTGCGCGGCCTCCGCACCGGGGGCGTTCCGCGGCGCCTCCTGGCCTTGGCCGGGCTGGCGGTGGCCGCTCTCGTCGGCATGGCGGTGCTGGTGCTGGACAAACGCGGCGTCGACACCTCGGGCGGGGGACGCTCCGAGGCGTGGGTGCTGGCGTGGGAGGCCGTCTCCGCGTCGCCGTTCACGCTGGTCTTCGGCAACGGGTACGGCACCTTGTGGCCGTGGTACGCCTTCGAGCAGGGCCAGTACCAAGGCGATGTGCGGGCGATCAAGACCATGCCGCACGGCGAGACCCTCGCCCACGCCCACAACGTCTACGTCGCAGTCGGGGCTGAGCTGGGTCTGGTGGGGCTGTTGCTGTTGGCCCCGCTCCTCGTGGCGGTGGTGTGGGCCTTCCGGAGCGCCACCACGCGGCAGGGCAGGTGGCTCGCGGCCGCCTTGGTCGCCACGCTGCCCGGCTTCTTCTTCGACACGTACCTGATCAAGAACTTCCCGCTCAGCCTCATCTGGTGGGCGGCGCTGTTCGCCGTGCTCCGGCTCAATCAGCTCGCGAGGCTGAGGGCCAGCACGATCAACCCACCCACCGTCACCGCGAATGCGAGCGCGGCGGGGAGCACGCCGTCGGGCAGCGCGGAGTCGCCCGAGGTGAGCGAGCGGTAGGTGCTGCGGTGTCGCCGCGCGGCGCCGATGGCCACCATGATCGCGGCTGCCACTCCCACCGCGGCCAGCGCCCAGGCCCAGCCCCCGACGGTGGCCGAGGCCACGCGGGCGTACACCAGCGCCCCCACACCCAGCGCGAGGGTGGTGCGGCGCCAGGCGAGGGTGGTGCGCTCTGGCTGGAGTCCGGGATCGAAGAGCGCACTCATGCCAGCAGGAAACCGAGGAGGACGAGGACACCGACGATCGACACGATGATCGCCATGATCATGGGGAAGATGCCTGCGGGCAACGGCTGGTCGTTGCGGAGGGCCCGCTCGATGTGCGCCCAGTTCGCCCAAGCGAGGGGGGCGGCGAGGATCCCGGCGGCGAGCAGCGTGATCGAGGCGGCGATGCGGAACCCGTCGTGCAGGCCGAGGCCCAGCACCTCGAGCGCGATGCCGCCCGCGATGAGGGCGAGCGAGGTGCGGATCCAGGCGAGGAAGGTGCGCTCGTTCGCCATGGTGAACCGGGCATCCGGCTCCCTGCCGCTGCCGAACACGAACCGTGGGAAGCGCTGCTTGGCCATGCTCTGAGCTTAGGGGAGATGTCCCTCGATACGCCTCGCGGATGGGGTTGGTGGTGGGCGTCCGCGAGGCACTCGGGACCCGGGTGCTACTCGGTGGACGACCGCACGAGGGCTCGGGTGGCGGCGGTCACGGCGGGGATCAACTTCTCCGGGGGGAAGCCACCATCCAGCTGGACGAAGGCCGACTGCAGGACGCCGCGGGTGAGCGCGATGTGCAGCCGGGCGAGTTCGGGATCCGGGTGCAGCGACCGCCATGCGTCGATCAGGGAGGCCCGCAGCACGTTGTGGGCCTGGTCCGCGACGGCGGAGGTGACACGCGAGGGGCCGGGCTGCTGGGCCATCTGCATCAGCCACCCGTGGCCGGTCTCGGCCGCCTGCTCGAGATTGGCCTCCATCCAGATCACGATGCGCTCGCCCGGGTCGTCGACGGCGGCGACCGCCGCCTCCACGGCTTGAGCCCATCCGGGGAGGTGTCGGGCGATGACCATGCCTCGCAGGTCGTCGATGCTGTCGACGTAACGGTAGATGCTGTTGCGGGCGATGCCGGCGTCCTTGGTGACCTTCCCCGCGGTCAGGGGGAGGCCGGCGCGCAAGAGGGCCTCCGCGGCGTCGAGGAGCTTCTCCTCGATCTGCGCGCGGTGCTCCGCAACAGAGGCAGCGGCGATCTTGGGCATGGCGACATTGTGTCCCATCACAGAATCGTCCGAGCCCTCGGGGTCGTGTATCGACGCGGTTGGTTCACGCAGGGACGACGGCGCCCCCGGCCAAGGTGACCCTCGTGGACAAGGCGTCCACCTTGGTGGGTGAGCTCACCGTCGCCGTCTGGCCGTCCGGTAGCGCCACCTTGATCTCCACGTCCTCGACGGTGAGCGTCTGGTCGATGATGTCGACCTCGTAGCCGTTGGGATCCAGGTGCAACGACGCCGGGCCGATGCCGAGCACCTCGCCCGTCTCCAGCGAACCCTGCCAGCCCAGACGGTGCGCCTCTGCCTCGGTGACGAACGCCCGATAGCCGAGGAAGGCGGCGACCTGCTTGTTCTTGGGGCGCTCTCGCAGCGACTCGGGGGAGTCCAACTGCAGGAGTTGGCCCTCGTCGAGCACGGCCACGACATCGGCGACGGTGTACGCCTCCTGGTGGTCGTGGGTCACGTAGACGCCGGTGGTGTGGGTCTCGCGGAGGATGCGGGCCAGGTCGTCGGCCAAGCGGCGGCGCAGCGCGGTGTCGAGCGCCGAGAGCGGCTCGTCGAGCAGCAGAGCGCGCGGCGACGGGGCGAGCGAGCGGGCCAGCGCGACCCGCTGGGCCTGACCTCCCGACAGTTCGGTGGGCTTGCGGACGCCGTAGCCGGCGAGGCCGACGAGTTCAAGCATCTCCTCGACGCGCTCGCGCTGGGCCGCCTTGGGCAGCTTGCCCAGGCCGTAGGCGATGTTCTTGGCCACGTTCATCGTCGGGAACAACTGGCCGTCCTGGAAGACGAGCCCGAAGTTGCGCTTGTGCACCTTGACGGGGGCGAGGTCTTCGCCATCCCACAGGATCGCGCCCGAAGACAACGGTTGGAGACCTGCGATGGCGCGCAGCAGCGTCGACTTGCCGGAGCCTGACGCGCCGAGCAGCCCGATGACGGTGCCGGGCTCCACGTGCAGCGACACCCCTTCGACGGCCACCGTCGGGCCGTACTTGACCGTGACGTCGCGCACCTCGAGACCGCTCACCATGCCGCCACCTCCTTCGGCCGCATGCGTTCCGCAGCCGCCATCGTGATCCCTGCCAATCCTGCCAGCACCACCGACGCCGCCAGCGCCACGCCGTAGTTCTCCGAGCCCGGCCGTCCGAACAGCCGGAAGATCAGCACCGGCAGCGTCGGGTTGTCGGGGCGGGCGAGGAAGCTCGTGGCGCCGAACTCGCCCAGCGACGTCGCGAACGCGAAGCCGACGGCCAACCCCACCGCGCGCCCCAGATGAGGCAACTCGATGCGGCGCAGCACCTGCCACGGCGTCGAGCCGAGCGTGGCGGCGGCCTCGAGTTGGCGCGGGTCGATGGCCCGTAGCGTCGGCAGCAGCGTGCGGATCACCAACGGCAGGGCGACGACGGCCTGCGCGATGGGGATCAGCACGATGCTGGAGCGAAGGTCGAGCGGCGGGCGGTTGAGCGTGATGAGGTAGCCGAAGCCGACGGTCACCGCCGAGACGCCGAGCGGGAGCAGGAACAGCGACTCCAGCGCGCCCAACGCCGACCGACCCAGCGGCCGCCGAGGGCGCCGGGAGGCGACCAGCGCGACGAGCATGCCCAGCGTCACGGCCAGCGCGGTGGCGGCCAGGGCCGTGGTGAGCGAGGTGCGCAGCGCGTCCCAGACGCTGACGGAGCCGCCGCCTTCGACGGCGAGTTGGACGTAGTTGGCGACGGTGAACTCGCCGCCGCGGTGCAGCGAGCGCCACACCAGGTTGGCCAGGGGTAGGCCGAGCAGCACGATGGCCACGGTGAGGGTGGTGATGAGCGCGCCGCCGTCGCGGGAGAGGTCGAGGACGCGCTCGGCGTCGACATCGGGCTGGAGCTTCAGGGCGCGGGTCATGTGGGCCTGCGCGCGGCCGCTGAGCCACAGCGCGATGGTCACGATGATCAGCTGCGTGATGGAGAGGGCGGCGGCCGACGGGAGGTCGAGGAGCCGGGTGGTGAGGAACCAGATCTCGGTCTCGATCGTGCGGTACTTCGACTGGCCGAGCACCATCACGATGCCGTAGCTGGAGGCGCTGAACAGGAAGACGAGCGAGGCGCCGGAGACGATGGCCGGCGTCAGCGCCGGGAGCGTCACGGTGCGCAGGGCGCGCAGCGGGGAGGCGCCGAGGGTGCCGGCGGCCTGCGCGAGGCGGGGGTCGAGCCGCGACCACATGGTGCCGACGGTGCGCACGATCACCGAGTAGTTGAAGAAGACCATCGCGGCGAGGATCGCGACGGGGGTGCCCTCGAGGCCGAGCCAGCCCAGGAGGCCGTCGCGGCGCAACAGCGAGCCGAACGCCACGCCCACGACCACCGTCGGGAGCACGAAGGGCACGGTGATCAGCGCGCGGAGGAGGTCGCGGCCGCGGAAGGTGCAGCGGTACAGGAGGTAGGCGCCGGGCAGGCCCAGCAACAGGCACACCACCGTCGAGAGGGCGGCGGAGCCGAGGGTGAAGCCGACGGCGCTCCACGTGCGGCGGGAGCCGAACACGGTGCGGAAGCCGTCGATGGTCCAGGCCGAACCGTCATGGAAGCCGCGCGCCACGAGGGTCGCGGCGGGCCAGGCGAAGAAGAGGACGAGGAAGGCGGCCGGGATGAGCGCGGCGAGCACCCATCCCAGCCGCCAGGTCAGGGTTGATCTCAACCCATGGCCTCGGTCCAGTCGCGGATCCACTGCTCGCGGTTCGCGTCGATGTCCTCGGAGGAGACCTCGATGGGGTTGGTGGCCAGCGGAGCGTTGGCGGCCCACTCCTCGGGCAGTTCGGTGTCGGTGACCACGGGGTACATGTACATCGACTCGGGGAACGCGGCCTGCACCTCGGGGCTCAGCATGAAGTCGATGAAGGCGCGGGCGCCCTCCTCATTCTGCGCGCCGTCGATGACGCCGGCGTACTCGATCTGGCGGAAGCAGGTGCCCAGCAGCGCCTCGGTGGTGGGGGCGTAGGCGGGCGACGAGGCGTAGCTCACCACCAAGGGGTACGGGCCCTCGCCATCAGCGCCGGAGAAGTCCGTGTAGTAGGCCTCGGTCCAGCCGGCGGCGACCTTGGCGCCGTTGTCCTTCAGCTGGCCCCAGTATTCGAGCCAGTCGTCGCCCTTGGCGCCGATGGTGGCGAACAGGAACGACAGGCCGGGGGAGGAGGCAGACGGGTCGGTCACCACGAGGAGGTCCTTGTACTCGGGCTTGACCAGGTCGTCGAGGGTGGTGGGCACGGGCAGGTCGTGCTGCTCGAACCACTCGGTGTCGGCGTTGACGCACACGTCGCCGAAGTCGATCGGGGTGAGCCCCTCCGCGTCGAACTGCACCGAGGTCGCGGGCAGGCCCTCGGGCTGGTACTCCGAGAGGATGCCGGAATCCCAGGCGCGGGAGGCGTAGGTGTTGTCGATGCCGTAGACCACGTCGCCCAGCGGGGAGTCCTTGGTGAGGATGAGCTGGTTGACCATGGCGCCGGCGTCACCGGGCTGCACGTAGGTGACATCGAGGCCTGATTCCTCGGCGAACTTGTCCGTCAGTTCCTCGGGCAGCTCGAACGAGCCGTGGGTGACCACGGTCAGCGTCGACGACGAGGTCAGCGACTCAGTGGCCTCGCCGCCGGCGGGGGTGGTGGCACCGGAATCGGTGGGGGTGCCGCAGGCCGCGAGGGCGAGGACGGCGCATCCGGCGAGTGTCGCCTTCAAGGTGAACCTCATTTCCACTCCTTGTCGGAGGGCTCGGCCTGATGCCGAGGAGAATCCCAACTCCCTACGCCGGTGCTAACCGGATCAGGTTTGAGGGTCTGCGGCGATCCGCACTCTCAGCGCCCCTGTGGCGCTCCCCTGTGTTCGACGTCCACCCTAGCGAAGGAGCCGGGTCGCGACGAAGGGCCGCCGCAGCCTCCGTGACACCTTACGTCCCGCGGCTGGGGTGCCAGACAAGCTGCGGGGGCCCTTCGTCGTTCGCTGGCGCTCACGCTCAGCGACCGGAGGACTCCGTGATCCGAAGCAGCGCGTCGCGGATCTGGCGGGCCCGGCGCGGGCCGATGCCGTCGATCTCCATCAGGTGCGACACCGAGGAGCCGAACATCTCCTGCAGGGTGTACTTCTCGACGAGTTTGGACACCATCGGGGCGGGCAGCCTGCCGACGCGGGAGAGGAGCCGCACGCCGCGGGTCTCCAGCGGCTGTTCGAGGTTGGGGTTGGTGCCGAAGCCCAGCCGGTCGGCGACCAGGCCGCTGCTGAACAGTTCGTCCGCGGAGAAGTTGTTGAGGGCGAGGAGGTCGAACTCGGAGGGGTCCTCGAGGTTGTGGGCGTAGTCCTCCGTGAGGAGGTCGGCCAGGCCCTCGAAGTGGCTGGCCAGCTCCGCGTGCTGCAGCGACACCATGCGGCCCTCGATGCCGAGGATGTCGACGTGGAACTGCATCTCGGTGGACAGCCTGCGGGTCAGTTCGAGGCGGTGCGCGATGTGGGTGAGGTCGCGGAGCGTGACCTGCTCGCCGATCTCCAGGCGGGTGAACTGCTCCAGTTGGTCGATGAGGCGGGTGACCACGCGCGACAGGGTGGCGAGCGTCTGGTTCGCGCGGCTGATGACCTGCGGCACGGTCTCGACGGGGTGGCGCCGGCCATCGTGGAACAACGACACGGTGTTCATGGAGGCCGACACCGTGACCACGGGCACGTCGGCGGCCTGGGCGGTGCGATCGGCGGAGCGGTGGCGCGTGCCGGTCTCGGCCGTTGGGAGGTCGCCGCCGGGCACGAGGTGGACGCCCGCGGCCACGATGTGGCTGAGGTCGCTCGACAAGATGATGGCGCCGTCGAGCTTGGCGAGTTCGCGGAGGTTCTGGCCGGTGCATTCGACGTTGATCTGGTAGCCGCCGGAGCAGACGCGCTGGACCTTGGCGTTGTTGCCCAGCACGATGAGCGCACCGGTGCGGCCGTGCAGGATCCGGTCCACGCCCGCGCGCAGTTGGGTGCCGGGGGCGAGCAGCTTGAGGTAGCGGCGAATGGCGGACCTGGGCACTGGTACTCCTTCCTGGGTCTCGCCAGTCTAGGGGCAAGAGGTCTCCGCGTCCTCGGGTGTACTCGCCGATGTGGTAACAAAACGGTGGTTCGCGTTCCGCAAACGAGGCGATGATGGGGCCGTGCTCCCGCGAGACACCGGATTGTTACCGGGGGCCGATTTGACCCTCACGTCGCGTGAGGCTTTACGTTCACGCGTATGACACGAAACGTAGAGACCCTCATCAAGCAGCTCGATTCCACCGTCGGCACCGACCGTCGGCATGCCGCGCTCGCGCTCGGGTCCCTTCAGGACCCCGCGATCGTGCCGGCCCTCCTCGCGCACCTGAAGACCGAGACCGATGGCCGCGTGAAGGAGGACCTCACCTGGGCAGTCGTCCAGCACGCCGAGGAGGCGAACGACGAGATCCTGGCCCTCCTGAAGAGCGACTCGGAGCACGAGCGCTTCACCGGCGCCCACGTCGTCAGCAAGGTGGGCAACCCCGAGCACTTCGAGCACGTCCGCGGTCTGGTTGCCGACGAGCACGTCGACGTGGCCCTCAAGGCCTACCGCGCGGCCGCCAACACCGGCGGCCACCTGGCCGCAGAGGACCTGGCCGCCCGCCTCGGCGACGGCGACCACCTTCAGCGCGACGCCCTTAGCGACGCGTTCCGCAGGCTCGGCCAAGGTGGCGTCGACGCGCTGGTCGCCCGGCTGACCGACGAGCAGGCCGCCGTGCGCGAGCACGCCGCCGAGGCACTCGGCTACGTGGGCGGCCCCGA
>DURG01000100.1 GCA_012837465.1 Propionibacterium sp.
AAGGCCACGGGCGAGCCCCTGCTGTTCAAGGGCAACGACTTCACCCAGACCGACGTGGCCAGCGCGCTGTGAGTCAGCTGAAGCGCACGATGTTGTTGAAGACGTAATCCGGCTTGGCGGTGAAGGTGTAGCCGCCGGAGGCACTCGGGGTGGCCGTCACGACGTTGGTGAGGATGTAGGTGCGGCAGCCGTTGCGGCCAGAAACGGCGGTGTCGCACTCGACCCGCCACTGACGGCCGGCCGACGTCACATCACCCTGGTAGTCGGGCCGCCCGAAGCCACCCAGCAGGTTCTTGCTCCAGATGCTGCGTTCCGACGGCGCGTAGGTGAGGTTGTTGAACTGCCAGCCGGTGACGCGCTGGTGCTGGCCACGCACGGTCTGGACCTGGGTGCCCCAGATGTCGGTGTGGCAACGCTCGGTCGCCGAGTACGGCTCGCAGGAGACCCGCCAGAGGCGGTTGTTGAGCACGTAGGTGCCAGCCTTGGAGTAGACGTCGTCCTCGCGCGTCACGTTGGTGGGGTTGATGCCGGCGCGCACGGCGGTGAGCCACTGCGAGCCGGAGTCGTAGGCGGTGCCCCCGTCGATCAGCGGGCCTTCATAGAAGTTGACGGTCGTGTAGAAATCGGTGCCATCGACCACGGCGCCGACCGAGATCAGGTTGTACCGCGGCTGGAGGATGTTGTCGCGGTGACTCTCCGAAGCCATGAAGGCTCGCATGGCCTCCACCACCGGATCCTGGTGCCCGAGGTTCCAGCCCACGTTCTCGCCCCATGCCTGGGCGCCCTCGTAGCGGATGTTGGAGTTGTGGGAGATCTGGCCGTCGCGCTGCATCTTCAGCGTCCAGGGCTGGGCGATCTCGGCGGCCACCTTGGGCACGAACCTGAGTGGCTGCAACTTGTGCTGGGCGCGGATGGCGTTGTGGGCGTCGACGATCTGGGCGATGGTCTCCGCATTGGCCCTCTGCGACGCGGCGTCCGCCTGGGCGGAGGGGGTCGCGATGCCGACCAGTGCGAGGGCGGACGCGAACATGAGCGTGAGGATTCTCTTCACGAGAGCACCTTTCATGGGGGAAGTCAGGGTGTCTGCCGTTCGACGTTAACATCCCACCCACGCCGGATCCCAGAGCGGCACGCGGTCAGCCGTCGGCCGCCTCCCGGAGCGACGCGTCCGGCGGGTCCTGCTGGGGCTGCCGCTGGCTCCACACGTCCCAGAACACCTTGAGGTTCGCGGGGAACTCGCGGATCCAGCCCTTGACCCAGTTGTAGGGGTAGCGGCGCAGCATCGTCTCGTCGCCCACGCCGACGGCGTCGACGCCCACCTCGCGGCACACGGCGATGGCGCGGCCCAGGTGGTAGTCCTGCGAGATCACGGTCATCTCCTCGACGCCGTAGACGTCGCGGGCGCGGACGCAGGAGTCGTAGGTGTCGAAGCCGGCGGGATCCTCCACGATCTTCTCGGCCGGGATGCCGCGCTCCTCGAGGTAGCGGCGCATGATCAGCGGCTCGTCGTGGGAACGCGGCAGGCCGTCGCCGGTGACGAGGATGGCGCGGATCCTGCCCTGCTGGAACAGCTCGATCGCGACGTCGAGCCGGGCCGCGAGAAACGCCGACGGTCCGCGCGGGCTGGCCTGCGCACCCAACACCATGCCGACGCCACGGGGGGGCACGTCGGCGACGTCGAACTGGCGCCCCGACGACAGCCAGGCCACCCTCGCCCACGCAGCCAGCACGGGAATCGCCCCCAGCAACACGACGATGCCGAGGGCGATGAGCACCTGCCTGCGACGGCGGCGCC
>DURG01000101.1 GCA_012837465.1 Propionibacterium sp.
CCGGCGACGAGGCGTGGTACGAGGACCGTGAGCCGGTCTCGGCGGAGTGGGTCGACGGCCCACCGACGCCCAGTTCAGCAGCGATCGTGGAGGGCGACTTCAGCCTCCCGGATCATGTCGTCAACTCCGACGGGGAGGTGCCCGCGGACCAGTTCCTCAAGGACCGTTACCCCGTCATGGCCACCGGAAACCCCAGCTTCTGGGGCGACGCCGAGCCCAGCGGCGGCAAGCCCGGGCCGGAGTACCGCGGTGGGGACGTCAGCGATTCGACCACGCTGAAGATCACCTTCCCTGAACTCTCCAGTGCCGGGTGCGTCAGCATTGCCGTGCTGGCGGGCGACTCGGGTGAGGGTGGCGTGTTCGCCGCGGAGTGGGGCGACACCTCATGGCAGCACTGGGGCGACTACTCGTTCGGCAGCGACCACGCCCTCAACGAGACGACGGTGAACCAGTGGGGCAGGCACTACAGCCCCGGGGTCACCAGGATGTCCCACGGCGATCCCGACACCGAGGGCAGCACGGACTTCAGGTTCGGCGTCACCAGGTGGCAGATCTCCGGGCCGTTGCGCGAGGGCAACTCGTTGTACCTGTCAACCGCCGTCATGGATCCCTGGAACGACGGCAGCGCGATGGCCATCGAGTCGATCACCTTCATCGATGACTACCTGTGCGACCGCGAGCCGAGCGAGACCAGGCAGCTGTGGTCTGTCAACGGAGAAGGGCGGTGAGCTGACAACCCCATTCCCAGCACCGGGTCAGCATGGCGCCTCCCCTCCTGGGGCGGCGCGGGAGGGGCGAGTCCACATTGCTGCAGCGGGTTGTGGCGCTGGCTTCGGCCTGTGCCACAGCCCGCTGCCGTGTGTGGCGGGCCACGTCCTACTCCGGCCTGCCGCAGGGCCAAGGAAGGCTCGCGCCCGGAGCCGGGACCCATCGCCTAGTGTTGGAGAACTGAGGTTCGGAAGGATCGTGATGAGCAGTGTGATCGTGGTGGGATCGGCGAACGTCGACCACGTCGTCGAGATCGACCATCGCCCAGTGGGTGGCGAGACCGTCCTTGGCTCGGATCTCGTGCTCACGCCCGGTGGGAAGGGCGCGAACCAGGCCGTCGCGGCGGGGCTGGCCGGCGGCAACGTCGCGTTCCTGGGCTGCGTGGGAACGGACGGGTCCGGAGACCTGCTGATCGGCTCGCTGGCCTCCGCGGGGGTCGATCTGGGTGCGCTGTCGCGGGTGGAGGCGCCCACGGGGGTCGCGATGATCATGCTGACCCCGGATGGGGAGAACTCGATCATCGTCGCGCCCGGCGCGAACCGGCACGTCACGCCCGAGTTGGTGGCCTCGCAGGCCGAGTTGCTGGCCGATGCCCGCGTGGTGGTGGCGCAGTTGGAGATCCCGCTGGAGTCGGTCGTCGAGGCGGTGTGGCAGGCGCCCAACGCGCGCCTGGTGCTCAACGCCGCGCCCGCGGCGACGCTCCCCGTGGAACTCATCCGTGAGTGTAACCCGCTCGTCGTCAACGAGTCGGAAGCTGCGTTCCTGCTGGGCACCGAGGAGACCGACGACGGGGCGGCGCTTGCGGCCGCGTTGCTGGAACTCGGGGCGCAGTCCGTGGTGGTGACCCTCGGCGGGGCCGGGGCGTATGTCGCCGAGGCGGGGCAGGAACCGGTGCACGTGCCGGCGGTCCGCGTCGACCCCGTGGACACGACGGGAGCGGGCGACGGCTTCGTCGGCGCGTTGGCCGTGCGGCTCGACGAGGGGGCGAGCTTGGCCGAGGCGGCCGGGTTCGCGGCGAGGTTCGCGGCGATCGCGGTGACGAGGAGGGGCGCGCAGGCGTCGTACCCGCGGCGCGATGAGGTCGCCAAGCCTGCCTGAGTACCCCTACTCAGTTTTGTTTCAGATGCGGACTAGACCCGCCACGACACCCTCCGGGGCGAGGCGCCGAAGGACCTGCTGATCGGCACCGCCATCGCTGGGGGTGGGCATCACCTGGACATGCCCTACGAGAACCCGTTCTACGCGGAGCCCGAGTACAGGAAGGTGCTGGCCACCCAGTTCAGCTCCGTCACCCCCGAGAACCAGCTGAAGTGGGAGTTCGTCCACCCCGAGCAGGACGTCTACAACTTCCAGGAGGCCGACGACATCGTCGCCTTCGCCAAGGCCAACAAGCAGGAGGTCCGCGGCCACGCGCTCTTCTGGCACAGCCAGAACCCCGAGTGGCTGGAGAACGGCGACTTCACCGCCGACGAGCTGCGCGCCATCCTGAAGGAGCACATCTACACCGTCGTCGGGCACTACAAGGGTGACCTGTACCAGTGGGACGTCACCAACGAGATCTTCGACGGCCAGGGGCGCCTGCGCATGCAGGAGAACATCTGGCTGCGTGAGCTCGGCCCGGGCATCATCGCCGACGCCTTCCGCTGGGCCCACGAGGCGGATCCTTCGGCCAAGCTGTTCCTCAACGACTACGGCGTCGAGGGCATCAACGCCAAGTCCACCGCCTACTACGAGCTCGCCAAGCAACTCCTCGCCGACGGCGTCCCGCTGCACGGCTTCTCCGCCCAGGCACACTGGGACATGAGGTGGGGCATGCCGCAGGACATCGAGGCCAACTTCCAGCGCTTCGACGACCTGGGCCTGGAGACCGCCATCACCGAGCTCGACGTGCGGTTCACGCTGCCGCCGTCGGGGATCCCGACGCAGGATCAGCTCGAGCGCCAGTCGAAGTACTACACGGATACCCTGCAGGCCTGCTTGAACGTGCTGGGCTGCAAGTCATTCACCGTGTGGGGCTTCAATGACACCTACTCCTGGGTGCCCGTGTTCTTCGAGGGCACCGGTGCGGCCACCATCATGTTCGAGGACTACACCGCCAAGCCTGCGTACTACGACATGCTTGCCATGTTGAAGGACGCTACGCCCGGCAAGTCGCCTCGACGCTGATCACACAGGGCAAACGTCGGCCAGCATTCCCTTCGTGTTGGCCGACGTTTTTTTGTGCCCTGCCATCGTCAACGACGGGGCTGGACCCAGGGTTATCCACAGGTTGGGTTGATTGGGGTGAAAGTGACCCTGCGGGTTGTTTAGATGAGTCTGCACGTCCTGTGATCGGAGATTCTCATGCGGCTGGTCTTTGCCTTGGTGGCTGTGGTGGCGTTGGTGGTTGGGTGCACGCCTGAGGCGGTGGAGTCGCCCACGCCTACGCCTTCGCCGGTGGAGACGACGGTGACGCCTTCGGAGTCGCCGACGGTCGAGCCGCCGAGCCCTTCGCCTTCTCCTTCGCCCACGGTGTTCCAGTCGTATCCGGTGGATCTGCCGACTGAGGATCCGGAGACGGCGGCGATCATCGAGGGCTGGCAGGAGTACCAGCGGGTGATCGCAAAGTTCAGTTCAGATCCGTTGGGGTACACGGACTTCTCCGAGACGCAGTTGGTTACCGCTGGCGGAGAGCAGAACATCGTCTTGGACATGATGTCGGGATACCGGGAGGACAAAGTCAAGATTCTGGGCGGCCTCGCCTTTACCGAGGTGTCTCTCGGCGTGCCATCCACGAATCCCCAAGGCGAATCAGAGGCTGAGCTTTCCTACTGCCTTGATCGCTCAGCGATGCGCGTTCAGGGCTATGACGGAGTCATCGAAGACACTTCGACTCTGATTCAGCGCTATCCCGAAACGGCAACCCTTGTGAAGGGTGCAGACGGGGTTTGGCGCGTAAAGCAGATCAGAAACGATCAGGAGCAATCGTGCGAGGGCTCCTAGCGCTGTTCCTGGCTGTGGGGGTACTCCTGCTATGGGCGCCTCCGCCAGCCAACGCTGGGGTCGAATGCGTTCGCTGGGGAACGCGTGGCCAATGTTTGGAATGGGAAGAGATCGTTGGCGGCGGTTCCG
>DURG01000102.1 GCA_012837465.1 Propionibacterium sp.
CTTGTCGTAGATCCGTTTGCGGCGACCCACGGTGTCGGTGGTCCAGCCGACGGGCTTCTTGGTGGGGGTGAAGAAGTTGAGCCGGTCGTTGACCAACGACCACAGTTGGTTGAGCAGTGCGAGTTCGGTGGCGGTGTCGTAGCGGTGGTAGAACCCGTAACGGCGCACGAGGTGACCGTTCTTGGATTCGATGGTGGCCTGATCGTTCTTCTTGTAGGGCCTGGCGCGGGTGAAGAACACATCACGCTGGCCGGCCCAGCCGACCAGGTCGTGGTTGATGAATTCGGATCCGTTGTCACAGTCGATCCCGGTGACCGCGAACGGCACTGCCTCGATGAACAAGTTGAACGCGGCCCGGATGTGGAGGTGGGCGTTGTTACGGATCGCGTGGGTGAACACCCAGCCGGTGTGCATGTCGGTGAAGTTCACACTGCGGGCGAACTCGCCCTTCAACGTGGGGCCGCAGTGGGCGACGGTGTCGACTTCGAAGAACCCGGGTTCGGCTTCGACCTCGTCCCCGGCTTTGCGGATGCTGATCGAGTTGCGCAACATCGTGCCCGGTTTCGTGGCCGCCTTGCCCCGGATCGGGTCCTTGGCCCGGGCGGGGGCCAGGTAACGGTCGATCGTGGCCGCTGACATCGCCACCAGCTCAGCTCTGACCTCGAGGCTGTAACGGTCCTGGCCGGGCACGAGTTCGGCTTCGGCTTCCATCGCGTCGAGCCAGTCGGCCATGGCCGGGGCGAGGTACTGCCCGCAGTTGCCGCCCGTAGCCGCCCACACCTGTTGCAACACCAGCAGCGCGTCGTAGGAGTACTTGCGTGGTTTGGTCTTGCGTCGATCGATCACCGCGACCGTGGCCACCGCCCTGCCCGGGGCCTGTTTCAACCGGGCCACCAACTGTTGACGGGCGTGATCGCGGTTCCAGCCGGTGACCTCGACCACCTGGTCCAGGATCAGCGTTTTGCCCTTCTTCGGCGCCGCCGCGTACGCCGCAGCGTACTTCTTCGTGATCTCATACCGGGCTGCCATCGACAGCTTCTCTCCATCCTGCACACCCCATCGTGGCCGGCATCACGTTCGCGGGGAAAACTGTGTGAGGTACGGCACCCTCGTTCGCGGGGACTATATGTGAGTGTCGTCGTGTTTTTGACCGTGCGGCACGCTTGGAGTAACCTTGACAAGCGTGCCCGGTTGCTCGGGCGCCTTGTGCGTGCCCTGGCATGACGCTCAGATCCTAAACGTTGCGAGGAACCCTGAGTCGTGCGGAGGTCGCACGGCAGTAACTGCGCCCTCTGGACGGAACGGTGACCCAGACGGAAGGCAGCGGAAACTGCGCCAGGGAAACCCAACCCGCCAGTTTGAGACAACGAAAGCGAAATTAAACAGGTGCCAACTATTCAGCAGCTGGTCCGTAAGGGCCGCAAGGACAAAGCGTCCAAGAACAACACCCCCGCGCTCAAGGGTTCGCCCCAGCGCCGCGGCGTGTGCACCCGCGTGTACACGACCACGCCGAAGAAGCCGAACTCCGCCCTCCGTAAGGTTGCGCGTGTGCGTCTGAGCTCCGGCATCGAAGTCACCGCCTACATCCCGGGCGTCGGCCACAACCTCCAGGAGCACTCCATGGTGCTCGTCCGTGGCGGTCGTGTGAAGGACCTCCCGGGCGTGCGTTACAAGATCGTCCGCGGCTCGCTCGACACCCAGGGTGTCAAGGGCCGCAAGCAGGCCCGCAGCCGCTACGGCGCGAAGAAGGAGAAGTAATGCCTCGCAAGGGTCCCGCCCCGAAGCGTCCCGTGGTCATCGACCCCGTCTACGGCTCGCCGCTCGTCTCCCAGCTCGTCGCCAAGATCCTGCTCGACGGCAAGAAGTCCGTCGCCCAGTCGATCGTCTACAACGCCCTCGAGGGCACGCGCACCAAGACCGGCAACGACCCGGTCGCCACGCTCAAGAAGGCCCTCGACAACGTCAAGCCGTCCATCGAGGTCAAGTCCCGCCGCGTCGGTGGCGCCACCTACCAGGTCCCGATCGAGGTCAAGCCGGCGCGTCAGACCACTCTGGCGCTGCGTTGGCTCGTGAGCTTCTCCCGCGCCCGTCGCGAGAAGACCATGACCGAGCGTCTGATGAACGAGATTCTCGACGCCTCCAATGGCTTGGGCGCTTCCGTCAAGCGCCGCGAGGACACGCACAAGATGGCCGAGGCCAACCGCGCCTTCGCCCACTACCGCTGGTGATCCCGCCGCCCCCGCACCGCAAGGTCCGGGGGCGTTCACCGTCAAACGACTTGACTCTTCGAAAACTGAGAAGGACCGCACTGTGACCGACCTGAACAAGGTACGCAACATTGGCATCATGGCGCACATCGATGCCGGCAAGACCACCACGACCGAGCGCATCCTGTTCTACACCGGTAAGAACCACAAGATCGGTGAGACCCATGATGGCGCAGCCACCATGGACTGGATGGAGCAGGAGCAGGAGCGCGGCATCACGATCACGTCCGCCGCGACGACCTGCTTCTGGAAAGACCACCTGATCAACATCATCGACACCCCCGGTCACGTCGACTTCACCGTCGAGGTTGAGCGCTCGCTGCGCGTCCTCGACGGCGCCGTCGCCGTGTTCGACGGCGTCGCCGGCGTCGAGCCGCAGTCGCAGACCGTCTGGCGCCAGGCCAACAAGTACGGCGTGCCGCGCCTCTGCTACATCAACAAGCTGGACCGCACCGGCGCCTCGTTCGACCACGCGGTCAACACGATCCGCCAGCGCCTGAACACTGACCCCGTCATCCTGCAGCTGCCGATCGGCGCTGAGCAGGACTTCCACGGCGTCATCGACCTGGTCCAGATGCGTGCGCTCACCTGGCGTGGCGAGACCACGATGGGCGAGGACTACGAGGTCGAGGAGATCCCCGCGGATCGCCTGGACGAGGCCAAGGAAGCGCACAACACGCTCATCGAGCGCCTGGCTGACGTGGACGACGACATCATGGAGATGTTCCTCGAGGGCGAAGAGCCCAGCGTGGAGCAGATCAAGGCCGCCATCCGCAAGGGCGTCGTCGGCAACGAGTTCACCGCCGTCGTCATGGGCACCTCGTTCAAGAACAAGGGCGTCCAGCCCCTGCTCGACGCGGTGGTCGCCTACCTGCCGTCGCCCCTCGACGTCCCGGCCATCACCGGCTTCAAGCCGGGCGACGAGTCCGTCGAGATGGAGCGCCACCCGAACGAGGAGGACCCGATGGCCCTCCTGGCGTTCAAGGTGGCCGCTGATCCGCACCTGGGCAAGCTGACCTTCGTGCGCGTCTACTCCGGCGTCCTCAAGGCCGGCTCGCAGGTGCTCAACGCCACCAAGGGCCGCAAGGAACGCGTCGGCAAGATCTACCAGATGCACGCCAACAAGCGTGAGGAGATCGAGGCGATCGGCGCGGGCATGATCTGCGCCGTGATGGGCCTGAAGGACACCACGACCGGTGAGACCCTCTGCGACCCGGCTGATCCGATCGTCCTCGAGTCGATGGAGTTCCCGAACCCCGTCATCGAGCAGGCCATCGAGCCCCGCACGAAGTCGGACCAGGAGAAGCTGTCCAACGCCATCCAGCGTCTCGCCGAGGAGGATCCCACCTTCCGCGTCCACACGGACGAGGAGACCGGCCAGACCATCATCGCCGGCATGGGTGAGCTGCACCTCGACGTGCTGATCGACCGCATGAAGCGCGAGTTCAAGGTCGAGGCCAACATCGGCAAGCCGCAGGTTGCGTACCGCGAGACCCTCCGCCGCAAGGTGGAGAAGGTCGAGTACACGCACAAGAAGCAGACCGGTGGTTCCGGCCAGTTCGGCCGCGTCATCATCGATCTCGAGCCCACCGAACCCGGCTCCGGCTACGAGTTCGTCAACGCCGTCACCGGTGGCCGCATCCCCCGCGAGTACATCCCCGCTGTGGATCAGGGCATCAAGGAGGCCATGCAGTTCGGCGTGCTCGCCGGCTACCCGGTCGACAACATCAAGGTGACCCTGACCGATGGTGCGTACCACGACGTCGACTCCTCGGAGCTCGCGTTCAAGCTCGCTGGCTCGCAGGCCTTCAAGGAGGCCGCCCGCAAGGCAGATCCCGCCATCCTCGAGCCCGTCATGGCCGTCGAGGTGACCACGCCGGAGGATTACCTGGGCACCGTCATCGGTGACCTGAACTCGCGTCGTGGCCAGGTCCAGTCGATGGACGAGCTGCACGGCAACCGTCTCGTCAAGGCACTCGTGCCGCTGTCGGAGATGTTCGGCTACGTCGGTGACCTCCGCTCGAAGACCTCGGGCCAGGCCACCTACTCGATGGAGTTCGACTCCTACGCCGAGACCCCGAAGGCGATCATGGACGAGATCGTCGCGAAGGCGAAGGGCGAGTAACCCTCACCACCACCAAGCCGCCGGCCGGGAGCAGTTCGC
>DURG01000103.1 GCA_012837465.1 Propionibacterium sp.
AGGACGGTGGCACAATGAGCCGGTGGCCCGCATCCTCGTCATCGACAACTACGACTCATTCGTCTACAACATCGTGTCCTACCTCGCCCAGATCGGCGCCGAGGTCGAGGTGTGGCGCAACGACGACCCCCGCTTCGCGGACGAGCGCTGGCACGAGAGCTTCGACGGCATCCTGATCTCCCCCGGCCCCGGCACGCCTGAAGCCGCCGGCGTCTGCATCGACGTGGTGCGCACCCTCAGCGGCGTGAAGCCCATCTTCGGCGTCTGCCTGGGCCTGCAGGCGATCGGCGTCGCGTTCGGCGGCGTCGTGGACCGAGCGCCCGAGCAGCTCCACGGCAAGACTTCACCCGTGTTCCATGAGGGCACGGGCGTGTTCAAGGGGCTGCCCTCGCCCGTCACCACCACCCGCTACCACTCGCTGGCCATCATGGAGGACTCGGTTCCAGAGGTCCTGGAGGTCACCGCGCGGACCGAGAGCGGCGTCATCATGGCGGTGCGGCACCGCGAGCTCGCCGTCGAGGCCGTGCAGTTCCACCCGGAGTCGGTCCTCACCGAAGGCGGTTACCAGATGCTGGCCAACTGGCTCACGGAGTGCGGCGACACCGACGCCCCCGCCCGCGCCGCGGGGCTCTCGCCCCTGGTCACGGCGGACCTGAGCCGCTGATCAAGAGCGCGCGGAAGCCGCCCGGATCCTGACGGATCCGGGCGGCTTCTCCCATTCAGTCGAGCGGCCACGACGCGCGGTCGGCTCTCACGAGTCTGGTCAGGCCAGGTTGTCCTCGAAGAGCTTCATGCGGTCAGCGTCGTTGGCGAAGACCTCGGCGGCGTTGGCCTTGGTGACGACGACGGGGTCGAGCTGGTAGATGTCGACGTCCTTGGTGCCGTTGTTCTCCTGGGTATCGGCGGCAGGGAGGCCTGCTCCCGACTGGAGGGCCGTGATCAGCTCGACCGTCTTGGCGACCAACGCGTCAGTCGGCTTGGCGACGGTGGAGTACTGCTCGCCCTTGGCGATGGAGACGATCGACTCGTTCTCGGCGTCCAGTCCGTCGACCACCGGGATCCTCGACTGACCGGCCTGCTTCACCGACGTCAGGATGGCGCGGGCGATGCCGTCGTTGGGCGAGAGGACCCCGTGGATCTCCTTGTCGGAGTAGGAGCCCGAGAGCAGGGAGTCCATGCGCGACTGCGCCTTGGCGTTGTCCCAGTCCTGCGTGGCGACCTGGGTGAAATCGGTCTGGCCGGACACCACGACGAGGGTCCCGTCGTCGATCTTGGGCTGCAGCACGCTCATGGCGCCCTTGAAGAAGTTCGGGGCGTTGGGATCGGCCGGACCGCCACCGAAGAGTTCGATGTTGTAGGGGCCGGGGCCAGTGGCCTCGAGTCCCTCGAGGAGCGACTCGCCCTGAAGTTCACCGGTGCGGACCGAGCCGAACTGCACGACCGCGTCGACGGCGTCGGTGTTCTCGATCAGACGGTCGTAGCCGATGACTGCGACTCCCGCGTCGTGCGCCTTGGTCAGCACGGAGCCCAGTTGGGTGCCGTCGACCGGGCCGACGACGATGACCTTGGCGCCCTGCTCGATGAGCGCCTCGATCTGCTGCTGCTGCTGCGGCACCTTCTGGTCGGCGCTCTGGATGAGGGGCGTGAACCCGGCCTCCGTGAGCTGCGCCTCGAACATCGTCTCGGCTTCCTTCCAGTTCTGGGTACCCAGCCACGGGAGGGCCACGCCGATGGTGGCGTCGGCGGGGAACCCGCCCTCGCTGCCCGCGGTGGTGGCCTCGCCGGCAGCCGGGGTGGTGCCGTCGCCGGCCGGGGAGGCGTCGCCGCCCCGTCCGCCGCCGCAGGCCGTCAGGCTGAGGGAGGAGATCAGAAGTGCTGCCACGACTGCGGCTGTGCGCTTCAACTTCATGGTGGTGTTCCTTTCGGAGTTTTTGGGCAGCGTCGCCCAGGGGTGGGGTGGCGGAATGCCGGTAAAGGGGGTGTGACGAGGGGCGCCGGTGTGGGCCGGGGTCAGGACGGAATGGTGGCCTTGTTGTCGGCCGCCGGGCCTTCGCCGGGGACCTCGGGGGTACCTGCCAGGTGCTGGGCCTCGGGCGTCCCTGCGGGGACCTCCGCGACGTCGGGCTTCTTTCCGACGTTGCGCATCAGCGTGCCGATGATCGACGGCTTGCCCTGGTTCTTGTTGTGCACGTCGAAGGCGACGGCGGCCAGCAGGACGAGGCCCTTGATGACCTGCGTCTGGTCCGCGCCCACGCCCATGAGCATGAGCCCCGAGTTCAGGACGGCCATGACCAGGCCACCCACCATCGAGCCGACGACGGTGCCGATGCCGCCGGAGACCGCGGCGCCGCCGATGAAGACTGCTGCGATGGCGTCGAGCTCCCACATGGTGCCGTCGGAGGGGCCCGCGGCGGTTGAGCGACCGATGAAGAGGATGCCCGCGACGGCCGCGAGGAAGCTCATGTTGGTCATGACGAGGAAGTAGGTGCGCTGGGTGTTGACGCCCGAGAGCGCGGCCGCGGCCCTGTTGCCGCCGACGGCGTAGATGTGGCGGCCGAAGCGTGTGCGCTGCGTGATGGTGTGGTAGACGATCACGAGCACGACGAGGATCAGGCCGGGGATGGGGAACGACGTGCCGGGGCGGCCGCTGCCGAACAGCCAGGTGACGTAGCCGATGACGGCTGCGATCAGGACCACGCGGGTGCCGGTGACCCACAGCGGGATCTCGGAGCCGCGGGCCTTGGCGTGGCGGCGTCGGTTGACCTCGCTGTACGCGAACCAGGCCAGCGCGAGGAGCCCGAGCAGCAGCGTCGAGTTGTTCAGACCGGTCCAGGCCGGGCCCCACTCGGGCAGGTAGCCTGCGCCGAGGTAGGAGAACTGCGCGGGCACCGGCACGGAGATGGAGTGCGAGATCCAGATCACCAGGCCGCGGAAGATCATCATGCCCGCCAAGGTGGTGATGAACCCCGGGATGCCCATCTTGGCCAGCCAGAAGCCGTGCCACATGCCCACGAGCACGCCGAGGACGAGGCCGAGCAGGAGGCCCGCCCACCAGGGGAAGCCGTACTGGGCGATGGAGATGGCCACGCTCATCCCGACGAAGCCGGCCACCGAGCCGACCGAGAGGTCGATCTGTCCGATGACGATGACCATGACCATGCCGATGGCCAGGATCAGCACGTAGGCGTTGCCCGAGATGAGGTTCTGGAAGTTGGACGAGGTCAGCATCCGGCCGCCAGAGATGACGTTGAAGACGACGACGAGCGCGATCAGCGCCAATGCCATCGTGTACTGCTGGAGCTTGCCTCCAAAGACCTGCTTGAGAGCTTTCATGATGGTTCGATCTTCCATGGTGACTGCGCCGTCAGGCGGAGAGAGCCGGGGCCGCCGGCGCGGTGGACGTGGTGGTCATCCGGCGCATCAGGGTTTCCTGATCCGCCTCGGATACCGGGAGGTCGCCGGTGATCCGGCCTTCGCAGATCGTGTAGATCCGGTCGCAGATGCCGAGCAGTTCGGGCAGCTCCGAGGAGATGACGATCACGCCCTTGCCTTCATCGGCGAGTTGATGGATGAGTTTGTAGATCTCGTACTTGGCACCGACGTCGATGCCCCGCGTCGGTTCGTCGAGGATGAGCAGCTCGGGTGAGGAGTACATCCACTTGCTGAGCACCACCTTCTGCTGGTTGCCGCCCGAAAGCGTGGCCACGCCGACGTCGACCGAAGAGCTCTTGATCCGCAGCTCGCGCCGGTACCGTTCAGCCACCTCGGCCTCGAGGCGCGGCTGCAGCAGGAACCGTCGCACGATGCCGTTGAGGTTGGCCGAGACGACGGTGGCCTTGATGTCGTCGATGAGGTTGAGGCCCAGGTTCTTGCGGTCCTCGGTGACGTAGGCGATGCCGGCGGCGATGGCCTTCTGGACGGTGTTCGCGTGCACCGGCCTGCCGCCGATGAGCAGTTCGCCGGAGCGGTAGGTGCCGTACGAGTGGCCGAAGATGCTGCGCGCCAGTTCGGTGCGCCCGGCGCCCATGAGGCCGGCGAAGCCCACCACCTCGCCACGCGCCACCGTGAAGTTGGCGTCCTTGACGACGAGGCGGCCGGGGACGCTGGGGTGTTCGACGTTCCAGCCGCGCACCTCGGCGAGGATCTCACCGATCTTCGGGGTCCGGTGCGGGTAGCGGTTCTCGAGCGAGCGGCCCACCATGGCGCGGATGATGCGGTCCTCGTCGACCTGCCCGGCCACCACGTCGTAGGTCTCGACGGTGCGGCCGTCGCGGATGACGGTGACGGCGTCGGCGACCGCGGCGATCTCGTTGAGCTTGTGGGAGATCATCAGGCAGGTGATGCCGCGGGCTTTGAGCCCGCGCATGAGGTCCAGAAGGTGCGCGGAGTCGTCCTCGTTGAGCGCCGAGGTGGGCTCATCGAGGATGAGGACCCGGACGTTCTTGGACAGGGCCTTGGCGATCTCCACCAGCTGCTGCTGGCCGACGCCGAGCGTCTTGACCTGGGTGTCGGGGCTGATGTCCAGGCCGACGCGGGCCAGGAGGTCGACGGCCTGCCTGCGGGCCGCCTCCCAGTCGATCAGCCCTCCGCGCATCACCTCTGAGCCGAGGAAGATGTTCTCGGTGATGGACAGTTCCGGGATGAGGGCCAGCTCCTGGTGGATGATCACGACGCCGTGCTCCTCGGAGGACTTGATGCCGTTGAAGCGCATCTCCTCCCCCTCGAGCAGGATCTCGCCCTCGTACGTGCCATGTGGGTAGACCCCGGACAGCACCTTCATGAGGGTGGACTTCCCGGCACCGTTCTCCCCGCAGATGGCGTGGATGTCGGCGCGACGCACGGACATGGTGACGTCGTCGAGCGCCTTCACGCCAGGGAACACCTTCGTGATATGGCGCATGTCGAGCAGAAGTTGCCCAGCAGTCATCTACGTCTCCTTCGACTGTCGCTGTCCTCTATGTCAACGATGTCATAAATGTACGGGCCTCCACCATTGACGTCAAGCCTTGAACTCAACCGTTACCGTTTCGTGATACTGCGTTCAAGCCTTGATGCGCTGCTAAGGTTGACGCATGAGGGAAAGCAGGGGAGCGCCCGGCTCCCAGGCCTCGCTACGCGAGGCGAACAGCGCCCGCATCCTCGAGGCGGTGAAGCTCTACGGCCAGCTCACCCAGGTCGAGCTCGCTGCCGCCACGGGCCTCTCCCCCGCCACCGTCTCCAACATCGTGAAGCAGTTGCTCGCGGCCGGCGCCGTCGAGACGTCAGCGACGACGCGCTCCGGACGCCGCGCCCAGCTCGTCACGCTGGCGCACGTCACCTCCCTCGCCCTGGGCATCCACATCCGCCCACGCGCGCTCGAGATGTCGCTGGTCGACGCCGGCTACACCCAGGTGGCCCGGCATCACCTGCCGCTGCCGCCGGAGCATCGCTTCGACACCACCCTGGACCGCGCCGCGATGCTGGCCGCGGAACTCACTGATCAACGCGGGCTCGCGCTGGCGGACCTGGTGGGGATCGGCGTCGCGATGCCGTCGGCCAACCGCGGCGGTGCAGTCGTCGGGCTGCCGACATGGGACGACGTCGACGTGGCCGACATCATCGAGCGGCGACTACACCGGCCCGTCCTGGTGGAGCGCGAGACCGACGCCGCCGCCCTCGCGGAGGCCCGCATCGGGGCCTTGCGCGGCGCGGCGTGCGGCGTGTACGTGCGCGTGGGTGAGGTGACGGATTCCACGATCGTGCTCGGGGGTGCCGTGCTGCGCCCGGGTTCGGCTCCCGCGGCGGGGCTCGGTCACGTCCGGGTCGCTCCGGACGGGGCCATCTGCCGTTGCGGTGCCCGCGGCTGCCTGAACACCGTCGTGTCGATCGAGGCCTTGCGCGAGTTGGTCCGGATCAGCCACGGTCCCCTGTCGCTGCGCGACATGGTGGCGGCGGCGAACTCGGGCGACAGGGGCTGCCGGCAGGTCG
>DURG01000104.1 GCA_012837465.1 Propionibacterium sp.
CAGCGAGGCCAGCACCGCCGCGACCAGGCACACCGCGATCAGGCCAGCCGTGTAGAGCACGTCGATCGAGAAGACCAACCTCACGTTCTCGCCGGGAATCATCAGCAGGGTCGACGAGACGCCGAGCCAGCCGAAGAACATGCCCGCAATCAGGCCGACGAGCACGCCCACCGCCACCAACGCCAGGGCCTCGACCAGCAGCATCCAGCGCAGTCCTGAGCGCTGCATGCCGAGGGCGCGCAGCAGCGCGGACTCGCGCTGCCGCTCGATGACCGACAGGCCGAGCGTGTTGCTGACGCCCACGAGGGCGATGACCACCGCCACGCCCAGGAGGCCCGTCAGCACGATCAGCATGACGTTCAGCACCTGGTTGAGCTGAAGGATGGCGCCCGCGCCGGAGGCGCCGAAGTCGGCCTCGGGCACCGTCTCGAGCACCTTCATCACCTGGTTGATGCTGGTGATGTCGCCGCGGTCCTCGAGCGTGATCCAAAGTTCGCGCTCGACGGCGTCGCCGGCGATCCGGTCCAGCGTGGCCTGGGCGACCGACGCCTGGCGCCAACTCAGGCCTCCCTCGGTGGTCTTCACCTCCAACGTCAACTGCGAGCCGTCGGCGGCGGGCACGGTGACCGTGCCGCCCTCCCAGGCGAGGACGCTGCCCTCCGCCACGAGCAGTTGCCCGTCGAGTGGCGGGGCCTCTGCGGGGATGGCCTTGCCCATCTCGCGGAGCAGGTCGTTCTGGGCGAACACCACGACCTCGCCGTCCCTGATCAGCTTGGCCGGGACCGGCCGTACGCTCGCGACGTTGTCGATCACCTTGACCCTCTCCATGAGCTCGGCGGGCACCTCCCTGTCCTGAAAGGAGACCGTGAAGTCCACCGGGTAGGAGGTGTAGATCGATTCCGTGCCGGAGGTCCGCGCCGTCGCCAGCGCCACCTGCAGTGTCACGATGAGTCCGACGGCGAGCATCAGCGCGGTGGCGGTCGCCGCCGCGCGCTTCGGGTTGCGACCCGCGTTGGTGAACGCGAGGCGGGCCGTGGGGCCGAACCGGCCGAAGACGGCGCCCAGCCCTCGCAGGAGCGGCGGCACGAAGAAGGGGGCGGCGGCGAGCACCGCAACGGTCAGGCAGACGCCAGCGCCGACGGCCCACAGCACGCTGGTGTCGAGTTCGATGCGGCTCATCACGATGAGCGCGATGCCCGCCGCGGCGCCGAGCACCACGACGAGGATGCGGACGATCCCCGCGCGTCGGGTCTGCGCCGCCGTCGGCACCACCTGCAGCGCCTCGAGGGGTTTGACGCGGGACGCGGTGAGGGCGGGCGCGATGGCCGAGACCATCGTCGCGACGACGCCGACGACCAGCGCGACGGCCAGTTCGCCCCAGCGCACGTCGAAGCCCCAGTAGAGGGAACCGGTGATGGCGCCGCCCATGGCGGCCACGGCGAAACCCAGCCCGATGCCGAGCAGCGATCCGACCAGGCCGAGCAGGAAGGATTCGACGACGAGGCGGCCCCGCACCTGCCCCGGCGAGGCGCCGACGGCGCGTAGCAGGCCGATCTGGCGGCGCCGCTGGGCAACCAGGATGGTGAACGTGTTGGCGATGGTGATCATGCCCACCACCAGCGCAACCACGCCGAAGGTCTGCAGCATGTACTTGAAGACGTCGAAGTCGTTGGTGAGGTGGTCGAGTTGGCGCTGGCGCTGGGCCTCCCCCGTCGCCACGAGGACATCAGGGTGCAGTTCTGCGGTGGCCGCGGTGACCCGCTCGACCACCACGTCGGGCGACTCCTCCGCGTCCAGCATGACGGCGTACTCCGTCGTGCCGCTGTCCCCGGAGCTGGGCAGGTACCCGATGGCGGACCAGAGCGACTTCGGGTCGTCGGTGGCCCCCACCACAGTCAGGACCGCCTCCCCGCTGTTGTCGACGGACAGGGTGTCGCCAACCTTGGCCCCGAGCGAATCGAGCCCGGCCCGCGACAGCGCGACCTCCGAATCGTTGCTGGGCATCCGGCCCTCGACGACGCGCGACCACTGCAGTTCGGGATCGGGCACGCGATAGACCATGCCCATCACGGAGCGGTCGCCGTGGTTGAGCACCATCGGGATGCTGAAGGGCACGTCGTGGACGGCGCGCACGCCGTCGATCCCCTCGACGGTGGCGCGGAGGTCCGGCACGTCGAGGCCGAGGCCGTTCACGTAGAGGTCGGCGTTGGCCAGGGGCAGGGTGTTGGTCTTGCCGAGCGCCGTCTGCTCGGTGTTGACGAACACCGAGATGGCGGCGATGAAGCCGACGCTGATCGCGATGGCGATGAGCGTGGCGACGAAGCGGCCGGGGTGGAGCCTCAACTCAGAGAAGGCCTGGCGCCACATCAGGCCACCGCCTGCTGCAGGAATGCCGAGACGCCCTCGGCGGTGGGGTTGGGGATGTCGGCGACGATCCGCCCGTCGAGCAGCATGAGCGCGCGGTCCGCGTAGGAGGCGGCTCGGGCGTCGTGGGTGACCATGATGATGGTCTGGCCGTGCTCGCGGGAGCAGGCCTGGAGGTACTCGAGCAGCGAGGTGCCCGTCTTGAGGTCGAGCGCGCCGGTGGGCTCGTCGGCGAAGATCACCTCGGGGCGGGTGACCATGGCCCGCGCGATGGCGACGCGTTGCTGCTGCCCGCCGGAGAGCTGCGACGGGCGGTGGCTCAGTCTGTCTCCGAGGCCCAGCGAGCCGACCACCTGCTCGAAGAACGCCCGGTCCACCTTCGTGCCGGCCAGTTCCAGGGGCAGCGCGATGTTCTGCTCGGCCGTCAGCGTGGGTAGGAGGTTGAAGGACTGGAAGACGAACCCGATCTTGTCGCGCCGGATCCGGGTGACCACCTTCTCTGGCAGCGCGGCGAGGTTGTCGACGCCCACGAACACCGCACCAGAGGTGGGCCGGTCCAGCCCAGCCATGCAATGCATGAGGGTGGACTTGCCAGAGCCGGACGGGCCCATGATCGCGGTGAAGGAGCCGCGCGCGATCGAGACGGTGACGTCATCGACCGCCACCACCTGTCGGTCCGCGGAGCCGTAGACCTTCGTGAGGTTCCTCGTTCCGCAGGCGGGAAGCGAGCTGTCGGGCTGGGTCATCTGAGGTCCTTTCGGAGGTCGTCACGGACCAACCTAGGACCCTGGAAGGTGCCGGCGAATCCCCCTGACGTCCCGCCCTGGACGCCGGAGGTACGAAGCCCTCCTCCGACGGTGGTCCCAGCCCACCCCTGAGGCACTCCCGGTGCGACCCCACCGCGGGCTCGCGGCATGCATCCGTTCACGGACCGG
>DURG01000105.1 GCA_012837465.1 Propionibacterium sp.
CGGACGGTGCGGTCCACGTTGGTGACCGCCTGACGCTTGGCGACCTCGCCGACGAGGACCTCGCCGGACTGCGAGAACGCGACCACCGACGGGGTGGTGCGAGAGCCTTCGGCGTTGGGGATGACGGTGGGCTCGCCGCCCTCGAGGACGGCGACGCAAGAGTTGGTGGTGCCGAGGTCGATGCCTACTGCACGAGCCATGTGATTTCCTCCTGTAGAGATGCTGTGAAGCTGTTGTTGTCTTGAGTTCTGATGATCCCTTGAGCGGGGTTGGCTCAAGCTAACCACACATGCGGTCCATGCTCAAGCCAAAGTTGAGTTCAATAGGCTCAACCCTGGAAAACCCTGAGATATTCCCGGGTTGCGCGGGTCCGGGGGTCTCGGAGGCCCAGGCGTCACTGCAGCGCTTTGAGCTTCGGGAAGACGCCCTTGAGGCTGTTGTAGAGCTCGCCCTGAACCTCGGCGATCGCTGCGTAACGCCGCACCAGATCGGGATCCGGCTGGGTGACCTCGCCCTGGCGGGCCATGACGCTGGCCGTGCTGGCGACGTCGCTACCGGTGACTGCGCTGTAGGCCATGATCGCCGCGCCCAAGGC
Organism: Propionibacterium sp.; assembly: GCA_012837465.1. Classification (GTDB taxonomy): domain Bacteria; phylum Actinomycetota; class Actinomycetes; order Propionibacteriales; family Propionibacteriaceae; genus Arachnia. The sequence goes on from DURG01000105.1 coordinate 596, forward strand.
GGAGACCTCGTCGGTCTCACAGGTTTCGAGGGGCACGCCGATGCAGGCGGCGAGGATGGTGCGCCACAGCTCGGAGCGCTGCCCGCCGCCCATGATGCGCAGGACGGTGAGCGGGGTGCCGGTGTCGGCTTCGAGCGCGCGGAGGTTGCGGGCCGCTTCGAGGCTGATGCCCTCCACGACAGAGCGGTACATCGCCGCCCGGGAATGCCCGCCCGAGAAGCCGACCATCGCGCCGCGCGCCTGCGGATCCCAATGGGGCGACTGCACGGCGTTCCAGTAGGGAAGGGTCAGGAGGCCGTCGCACCCGGGCGCGACCTCCGCAGCGGCGCGCTCCAATTCCGGGTCCGGAGCGCCGTCGAGTGAGGGATCGCCCAGTTCGGTGCGGAACCAGCCGGCCAGGTAGGCGCCGGAGTTCTGCACCACCTCCAGGACGAACTGCCCCGGCATGCCAGCCGCGTCCGTGCGGTACGAGCGCCCCCACTCGTAGGTCGGGGAGTGCACGCCCGCGACGACCGCAGTCCCCAGGTTGAGGTAGCCCTCGTCGGGCCGAGTCACGCCGGCCCCGAGGCCGGCGGCCTGCCCATCGCCGCACCCGGCGATCACCGGGATCGGCCCCGCCAGACCCCACCCGTGCGCGATCTCGGGCAGCACCTCCCCGGCCACCGCGGCGGCATCGACCAGCTCGGGGAGCTGCTCCCTCTGGACGCCGCAGAGTTCGAGAAGCTCATCGGACCAGTCCAGCGCGGCCATGTCGAAAAGCCCCAGGCTGTCGGCCGTGCCCCGCGAATCCCGCCACTGCCCCGTCAGGGCGTGCACCAGATACCCATGCACCCCGACGACCCGGGCAGCCCGACGGAGCACCTCAGGTTCGTGATCGTTCAGCCAGGCGAGTTTGTAGATCGACGGCGTGACGTCGGGCACCATGCCGGACAGCTCGTGGACGCGAGTGCTGCCGAGCCGGAGCACCTGGTCGCTGGCGCGGCCGTCGAGCCAGAGGATCGCGTTGCGCAGCGGGGCGCCGTCGTCGTCGCACAGCACGAACGACTGGCGCTGCGGGGTGATGCAGAGGGCCGCGATCCGGCGTCGGTCCTCGTCGTCGAGTGAGCCGACGGCATCGCCGACCGCCGCGTGCAGGGCCTCGACCCACCCCGTCGCATCCTGCTCGTAGAAATCGGGCTGTGGCGTGATGAGCGGATAGGTGGCTCTCCCCTGGCCGACGACATTGCCCGCACCATCGACGACAAGGGCTTTCGTCGCGGTGGTGGAGGAATCGACGGCGATGACGAGCGGCCCGTTCTTGGCGGCGGTTGGCATGGACCCAGAATAGGTCGCCGGTTGTTGCCCCAAGTTTCATCGCTGCTGCGGCAGGCGCAGCTTGATGTTACTCCCGGCCCAGAACAGGAACCCCTCGATCACCACCGTGCCGTTGGAGCCGTCGCCTTGGGCATCTGGCTCGATGTCGTTGCCGGCCATGATGGCCACGCTCCGGTCGATGACGCGCACACCCGGCGGGACGAAGATGTCGCAGCCACCCATGATGGCGTTGATGTTCAGCGTGACGATCCGGCCGGGCCCCATGGCCTGCGTCAGGTCGTAGTCGTGGCCGCCCCACCACGCGAAGCAGCCGATGTCGCGCGTGCCGGGCTCCACCAGGATGTCGCGGCCGCTCAAGATCTCGACGGTGTAGCCGCCGTTCGCCGGGCCGGTGGCCGGCAGCGGCGAGGGCCCCGGCGCCGCCTTGACCGCGTCGCCCTGGCCAGGCGTCACGAGCTCGTTGCCCTCCGGGAGGTCTCCCACCAGGGCAGGCAGCTCGTCGACATACCTCGACTTGAGTGCCTTCTCCTGCCGCTCCCGCATCTCCTCGAGGTCGAGGCGGCCGGCCTCGTAGGCGCGCTGGATGATGTTGAGGGTGTGATCGCGGTCCGAATCCCCCGCGCGGAGCCGGCGCTGGGGGAGGTCTGCATCGCTCATGGGCCCACATTATCCCGTGACCACGCCAACCCAACGCACTCCGGGTTCCCCACCCGCCGTTTGACAGCGCCGGTAACACTGTACGAATGGATTCCATCATCTTCCTGGCCTTCGCGGCCGTCTATGCAGCCCTCCTGATCTGGGGCATCAAGCTGGCCGTCAAGCGGGGGAAGTGGTGGACCCCCGCCAACATCCCGCTACTCGTCATCGCCGCCCTCGTGGGCCTACCCTGACTTCGTGGACGCCTGAGTTAGCGGGCTGATGTCCGCGGAAGGGTGCCTTATGGCAGAGCAGAATCAGAGCAGGAAGCGTCGTAGTTTCACGGCGGAGTATCGGGTGGAGGCGGCTCGGCGGGTGATCGAGACGGGGCGTCCGATTGCGCAGGTCGCCCGCGAGTTGGGTGTCGGAGAACAGTTGTTGGGTCGCTGGGTTCATGCTGAACGGGTTCGGCAGGCCGGGGAGCCGACCGGTGAGCTCAGCGTCGATGAGAGGGCGGAGTTGAAGCGTTTGCGCCGTGAGAACGAGGAGTTGCGCAAGGACAACGAGTTCTTGGGAAAAGCAGCAGCCTTCTTCGCGTCGAAGCCAGCCGGGTCGAACGGTTTGAGTTGATGGCGCAGGAGAAGGCGAGCTTCGAGATCGTCAGGATGGCGCGGTTGCTGCGGGTGTCTCGTCAGGGTTACTACGTCTGGCGTGCCAGGCGAGACGGCGGGCTGGGCCCGCAGGCTGCCCGCCGAGAACAGATTGACGCGGCCGTGCGGGCCAGTCATCAGGCTTCCGATGAGGTCTACGGGGCGCCGCGGATCACCGCTGATCTCCACGATGAGGGCCTGCCGGTCAACGTGAAAACGGTGGCGGCCTCGATGCGCCGGCAAGGTCTGGAGGGGATCTCGCCGCGGATGTTCGCCCCGGTCACCACGATCCCGGGGACCCCGACTCATCGGATCCCAGACCGTGTGAAACGACAGTGGGATACCGGAGAGTTGAATCGGGTGTGGATCTCTGACATCACCTACCTGCGCACGGGTGAGGGCTGGCTGTACCTGTGTGTGGTGCGTGATGCCTGCTCGCGGCGGGTGCTGGGCTGGGCGATGGACTCCCATCAGGACGCCGACCTGGTCGAGCGGGCGATCCGTACCGCCAAGACCCTGCGTGGACAGGTCCCCGGCAAGGTCGTCTTCCACGCCGATCGCGGCACGCAGTACACCTCGACCCAACTCCATCTGGCCTGCGAGGAACTCCACCTCGATCAATCGATGGGGCGTACCGGGGTGTGTTTCGATAACGCTATGGCCGAGTCGTTCTTCGCCACGTTGAAGACCGAGTTCTACCATCGTTCGAGCTGGCCCACCCGGGCCCAGGCCCGTACCGAGGTCGCGCGGTGGATCGAGGTTGTCTATAACCGTCGCCGACGCCACTCCTCGATCGGCTACAAGTCACCAGTCAACTACGAACACCAAATGATGGAATCATCAACCTTGGAACAAGCCGCGTAAGCGGGACGTGTCCACGACTTGCGGAGAAGCCCATTGAGCTCCCTGCCGCCAAGCGCCGCCGCGATGTGAACCTTGACGTCGGTCAAGACGCGGCAATTGCTACAAGAAACTAGTAGTAATATTCCGGGCATGGAACAGATCTCCCTCGCCCCGAAGTCCAGCTGCGGCTGCGGCGGCCACGATGAAACCCTGCCCGAGCTCGATGCACGCGTGATCCCGCACGCCATCCGCCACGCCGCGATCCACGGCGTCGTCGACTCCCTGCAACCCGGCACCGCCTTCGTGCTGGTGGCCCCGCACGACCCCATCCCGCTCATCGCCCAGATCCAGGGCCGTCACGGCGAGGACATCAAGATGAGCTACGTGCAGCAGGGCCCCGAGGCCTGGAAGCTCAAGCTCCACCGCGCCTGACATGTGCAGCTACTGCGGGTGCGACTCCATCACCGTCATCGGGCGGTTCATGGAGGAGCACGTCGAGATCATCAATGCCAGCGGCGCCCTGCGGAGGGCCGTCGCGGGCGACGGCGACGTCGCGGTTGCTGCTGAGCAACTCGGCGCGCTGTTGCATCCGCACACTGCCACGGAGGAGGCCGGTCTCTTCACCGTCATGAAGGGCCTCGACGAGTACCACGACCACATCGACACCCTCTGCGCCGAACACCGCACGCTGGACGACCTGCTCGACGCCATCGTCGCCGGTGACCACTCGCTCATGGACGACTTCGACGTCGCGCTGCGCGAACACATCCACAAGGAAGACAACGGGCTCTTCCCAGCCGCCGCCCTTGGCCTCGACGGGGACCAGTGGACGCAGATCGACACCCTCACGCATGACTACGACCACGCCGCGGGCAACGCCCACCATCACTGACCCCTCAGCAAGGACCCGCCCGCTCCGCGTGCTGCTCATCGCGCTGGCCGGCGTCAGCCTGCTGACCGGCCTCAACGCCGGACTCCTGCGCCTCGGCGTGTGGGCACCGGTCGACTCGACCCGCCTGGCGGACCTCCACGGCCCCGTCATGGTGCTCGGCTTCATGGGCACCCTCATCTCGCTCGAGCGGGCGCAGGCCCTGCGCAACCCGCTCGCCTACCTCGCGCCCGCGCTGCTGGCCACCGGTTCCCTGGCCCTGCTCGCGGGCGCGCCCCC
>DURG01000106.1 GCA_012837465.1 Propionibacterium sp.
CCGGACGATCGTGGGTGCTGCCATGGCACATCTCAACCTGGTGATGATCCATCCATTCCGTGACGGGAATAGTCGCTTGGCCCGTGCGCTCCAAACCCTGCTGCTCGCCAGGGATGCAGTGCTGGACCCCATATTCTCCAGCATCGAGGGTGCCACGAGGGGGCGTCACTATGTGGCTAGGCCCGTGATCGCGGGGGCAGGACGACAGCTCCGCCGCCGTCGGTCGGCGGTGGAGGATCCCTACCCATGGCTGCCGGCGGCGCTCCTGAATCCCTAGGGCAGGCGAGCCGGGTGGACGGGCCTCAAGCATGCATCTGTGCGTCGAGTCCGCCGCACAGGTTGCACTTGCTTGGGCGATGCGGGAGACATGCGAGAAGGCCCGCCCCTCGTGGGGCGGGCCTTCGGGTCTTGGCGCATTTACCCTCGCTAGCTCGAGAAAACACTCGACCAGCGGTCAGTCGGCGAGGCGCTCGTTCAGCTTGGTCAGCAGGTCGATCGCGGCCTCGGGGATGATCGTGCCGGGCGGGTAGATCGCGTCGGCACCGTTGGCACGGAGCTCGTCGAAATCCTGGCTCGGGATCACGCCACCGACGACCACCATGATGTCGTCGCGACCCAGCTTGTCCAGTTCCTTGCGCAGCTCGGGTACCAATGTGAGGTGACCGGCCGCAAGGGACGAGGCGCCGACGATGTGCACGTCGGACTCGACGGCCTGGCGAGCCGCCTCCTCGGGGGTCTGGAACAGCGGGCCGACGTCGACGTCCATGCCGAGATCGGCATAGGCGGTGGCGATGACCTTCTGGCCACGGTCGTGGCCGTCCTGGCCCATCTTCGCGATCAGGATGCGGGGGCGACGGCCCTCCTTGGTCTCGAACTCCTCAACCAGCTTCCGCGCCTTCTCGACGTCGGCACTGGCACCGGCTTCCTTGTTGTACACACCAGAGATGGTACGGATCTGAGCCGTGTAGCGCCCGTAAACCTTCTCAAGGGCCGACGAGATCTCGCCGAGGGAGGCCTTGGCGCGCGCTGCGTCGATGGCCACCTTCAACAGGTTGCGGTCCGGATCGGTGGGATCGGGGTTCGCGGCAGCCCAGGAGACGCGCTCCAGCATCTGCTGGGTCTCTTCCTCGTTGCGCTCAGCGCGGAGACGCTCGAGCTTGGCGATCTGCTGCTCACGCACCGACTTGTTGTCGACCTTCAGCACCTCCAGCTCATCCTCGTTCTCGAGCTGGTACTTGTTGACGCCGATCACCGGCTGACGGCCGGAGTCGATACGGGCCTGGGTGCGGGCCGCGGCCTCCTCGATGCGCATCTTCGGGATGCCCTGCTCGATGGCCTTGGCCATGCCGCCGGCAGCCTCGACCTCCTGGATCCGCTCCCACGCCTTGCGGGCGAGCTGCTCGGTGAGCTTCTCGACGTACGCGGAACCGGCCCACGGGTCGACGGTGCGGGTGGTGCCCGACTCCTGCTGCAGGAACAGCTGAGTGTTACGCGCGATGCGGGCGGAGAAGTCCGTCGGCAGCGCAATGGCCTCGTCGAGGGCGTTGGTGTGCAGCGACTGGGTGTGGCCCTGCGTCGCAGCCATGGCCTCCACGCACGTGCGCACCACGTTGTTGTAGACGTCCTGCGCGGTCAGCGACCAGCCGGAGGTCTGCGAGTGGGTACGCAGGCTCATCGACTTCGGGTTCTTCGGCCCGAACTGGCGCACCAGCTTCGCCCACAGGATGCGCGCGGCGCGCATCTTGGCGACCTCCATGTAGAAGTTCATGCCGATGGCCCAGAAGAAGCTCAGGCGCGGCGCGAACTGGTCGATGGTCAGGCCCGCGTCGAGGCCGGCGCGGATGTACTCCACGCCGTCGGCCAACGTGTACGCAAGCTCGAGGTCGGCGGTCGCCCCGGCCTCCTGCATGTGGTAGCCGGAGATCGAGATCGAGTTCCATTTCGGCATGTGCCGGGAGGTGTGGTCGATGATGTCGGCCACGATCCGCATGGAGGGCGTCG
>DURG01000107.1 GCA_012837465.1 Propionibacterium sp.
CGGCCGTGAGGTCGACTCCGTTGATCTCGACGGTGCCCGACGACGGGCGGTCGAGCATGGTGAGGCAGCGCACGAGGGTGGACTTGCCGGCGCCGGAGTGGCCGATGACGCCGTGGATCGAGCCGGCGGGGACGGTGAGGGAGACGCCGTCGAGGGCGCGGACTTCGCGCTTGCCCTGGTGGTAGACCTTGCGCAGGTCTGTGACGGTGATCATGTTGTGGTCTCCTTCTGCTCAGTCATTCAACCACTGGGTGCGGGCGTTGATCGAATCGGACCGGCAGGTGTTCACCGTTGGCGCAACCATGTTGGTTGAGCCGGCCGCGCCGCGCAAAGGCCGTAGCCGCGTCGAAACGGCGTCACGCTCCAAGCCCGGTTCATAGACTGGCGCCATGAGCAAGACAGTGGTCCTCGTGCACGGGCTGCGCACCTCGTCGAGCATGTGGGACCTGCAGGTGGAGCGGCTCACGCAGCGCGGCTGGCGCTGCGTCACCCCGGACCTGCCGGGGCACGGCGACCGCAAGGACGAGGCCTTCACCGGGGACGCGGCCATCGAGACCATCCACGATGCGTTGCTCGAAGGCTCGACGGAGGGGCCGCCGCACCTGATCGGCTGCTCGCTGGGCGGGATGCTGGCGATCCACGCCGCGTCCGAACGCCCTGAACTCATTTCGTCTCTGGTGGCCGCCGGCTGTTCGACCCAGCCCAGCCGTCGCGCCGCCGCGGTGTACGGGCAGGTCGTCACGTGGTTCGACCGGGGAGGGGAGAAGCCGCTGCGTCGCGTGCTCGGGGACGAGGGGGCGGACGCCTACCTGCGCAAGGGGAGGGCTGGGTTCGACGCTATCGCCGCCGGCGTCCGCGCCGTCGCGGAGTTCGACCTCAAGGCTGACCTGGCAAAGGTCGACGCCCCCGTGACGATCCTCAACGGCCACCTCGACCAGTTCCGCGGCCAGGAGCGTCGCTTCGCGCGGGCGGCCCCGCGGAGTCGCCTCGTGGTGCTGGGGTACGGCACGCACATGGTCAACCTGACCCATCCCGGGCCGTACACCGACACCCTCGAGCAGTTGCTGCTCGACGCCGACGTTGGTTGAGCCTGCTCGCCCTGCGAGCTGGTCGAAACCCGGTGAGGTCGGTGCAGCGCCTCAGGAACCGCTCAGTAGTGCTGGGCGACCTCGGTGGCGACGGCGTTGAAGATGCGCTCGTCGAGGATCGCGCCGACGCGACGCACCGCGTCGGGGTCGATCCGGATGATCCGGTTGACGCGCACCTCGCTGGGGCGGCGCTGCGAATCCCACTCGCCGGCGCCGATGTCCATCCAGTAGCGGCCGGCGCGGGCCTCGTGGTCGTCGCGGTCGTTGTCCTGGCTCGTCACCTGGAGGCCGAGCAACCACGCGCCGTCGCGCCCGATCAGCAGCACCGGACGGTCCTTGCCCTGCGAGTAGTCCTCCTCGTACGGCACCCACGTCCACACGATCTCGCCGGGATCGGGGCGGCCGTCGGGATGGGGGTCGTAGACGACCTCGGGCATCTCGCGGTAGTCACCGGGATAGCTCGACGTGGGCTGCGGCCTGCGGCCGTGCTTCCTCTGAGGGCCCTTCCGCGGCTTCGACGGCTTGGCCGTCGGGCGCTGCTTCTGCGACGGCTTGAACCTGGCCCTGGGTTCCCGCAGCTGCTCCCGGCGCTCGTCCTGGCGGGTGGGGGTGGTGTAGCGGTGGAGCGCGCGCACGCCTACCTCGCGCAGCACCCTCAACAGACCGTCAAGCAGGGGATTCGGCATGCGCCGAGTCTAACGTCAGCGGAAGCGGGGCAACCGGCCGTAGTGGATCTCGTCGGGCCGGCGGTAGGGCACCGGGCGCTCTGCGCGGAGCTGCGCCCAGTGGCGGAAGTACTTCGTGACCGGGGGGAGAAACAGCAGCACGGCCCCGACGACGGTGAGCGCGGCCGGCGCGATCGCCCACCAAGAGGTGATCGCCGCGAAGCCTCCCATCAGCGCCACCGCGACCAGGCCCGCCCAGCGCGACCAACGCCAGCCGTTCCATGCCTGGAAGCCGGCGACCCCCGCGGCCCCGGCAGC